>DASQLE010000171.1:0-6156 GCA_035630175.1 Beijerinckiaceae bacterium | reverse complement strand
GCAGCCGCGCTGGGACGAGACGCTCCTCAACGAGCTCACCAAGGTCATGACCGACGCGTCGATCTGCGGTCTCGGCCAGGCGGCCATGAACCCGGTCAAGCAGGTGCTCAAGCATTTCCGGGACGATCTCGCGGTGGCGCCGGCGCCGGCCGCCGCGATGGCGCCCGACCCCGGCAAGCCGGCGCGGTATTGAGATGGCGACCAAGACAACCCATCCTTGTCATCCCCGGCGGCCCGCAGGGCCGGGAAGGGGATTCGGAACCGCGTCGGTTTCCTGGATCCCCTTCCCCTCCGCTTCGCTCCGGCCGGGGATGACAAGGGGAACGCTCCAAAGGGAATAGGCGCATGCCCGACGATCGCCCGATGATGGACGGCATCAAGTTTGTCCTGGACGGCCGCGAGGTCACGGCCGCGCCGGGCGAGACCATCTGGCAGGCGGCCAGCCGCCACCGCACCGAGATCCCGCATCTCTGCTACTCCCCGGCCCCGGGCTATCGGCCCGACGGCAATTGCCGCGCCTGCATGGTCGAGATCGAGGGCGAGCGCGTGCTCGCCGCCTCGTGCGTGCGCAAGCCCTCGCCGGGAATGAAGGTGTCGACGGACTCGGAGCGGGCGAAAGCCTCGCAGAAGCTCGTCTTCGAGCTGCTCGTCGCCGACCAGCCGGAGCGCGCGGTCGCGCACGATCCCGGCTCGCGCTTCTGGCACTGGGCCGAGCGCGTCGACGTCACGACGAGCCGCTTCCCGGCGATCGAGCGTCCCAACAAGGCGGACGATTTCAGCCACCCGGCCATGGCGGTGCAGCTCGACGCCTGCATCCATTGCAACCTGTGCGTCCGTGCCTGCCGCGAGGTGCAGGTCAACGACGTCATCGGCATGGCCGCGCGCGGGCACCTGGAGAAGATCGTCTTCGACTTCGACGACCCGATGGGCGCATCGACCTGCGTCGCCTGCGGCGAGTGCGTGCAGGCCTGCCCGACCGGCGCCCTCATGCCGGCGACGCAGGTGGACGAACAGGGCGTCTACACCAACGGTCCCGACCGCAAGGTCGACAGCGTCTGCCCCTATTGCGGCGTCGGCTGCCAGCTCACCTACGAGATCAAGGACGACCGCATCGTCGCGGTCGCCGGCCGCGACGGACCCTCGAACCAGAACCGCCTGTGCGTGAAGGGCCGCTTCGGCTTCGACTACGTGCATCATACCGACCGGCTGACCAAGCCGATGATCCGCAAGGACGGCGTCTCGAAGCACGACGTCGACATCGACCCAGCCAATCCGTGGACGCATTTCCGCGAAGCCACCTGGGAGGAAGCGCTCGAACGCGCCGGCGGCGGCCTCAAGCGCATCCGCGACGAACGCGGCGGCGGGGCCCTGGCCGGCTTCGGCTCGGCCAAGGGCTCGAACGAGGAAGCGTACCTGTTCCAGAAGCTGGTGCGCACCGGCTTCGGCACCAACAACGTCGACCATTGCACGCGCCTGTGCCACGCCTCGTCGGTGGCCGGGCTTCTGGAGGGCATCGGCTCAGGCGCCGTGACGGCGCCCTTCATGGCCGCCGAGAACGCCGACGTGATCGTCGTGATCGGCGCCAACCCGATCGAGAACCATCCGGTCGCCGCGACCTTCTTCAAGAACGCGACCGAACGAGGCGCCAAGCTCGTCGTCATGGACCCGCGCGGCCAGGCCCTGAAGCGCCACGCCACGCACATGCTGCAGTTCAAGCCGGGCCGCGACGTGGCCATGCTCAACGCCATGCTGCACACGATCGTCGAGGAACAGCTCTACGACCGCCAATACGTGCAGGCCAACACGGACGATTTCGAGCAGCTCGTCGAGAATGTGCGCGACTACCCGCCGGAACAGATGGCGGAGCTGTGCGGCATCCCGGCCGCGACCTTGCGCGAGGTGGCGCGGCTCTACGCCCGCGCCGAAGCGGCCATCATCTTCTGGGGCATGGGCATTAGCCAGCACATCCACGGCACCGACAACACGCGCTGCCTGATCGCCCTCGCCCTCTCGACCGGCCAGATCGGCCGCCCCGGCACCGGCCTGCATCCGCTGCGCGGCCAGAACAACGTGCAAGGCGCTTCCGACGCCGGCCTCATCCCGATGTTCTTCCCCGATTACCGGTCGGTCGAGGACCCGGAGGTGCGCGGCTTCTACGAGGAGCTGTGGGGGACGAAGCTCGATCCGAAGCGCGGGCTGACCGTGGTCGAGATCATGGACGCGGTCCATGCCGATCAGATCCGCGGCATGTATATCATGGGCGAGAACCCGGCCATGTCCGACCCTGACGTGCAGCATGCCCGCGAGGCGCTGGCCAAGCTGGAGCATCTCGTCGTGCAGGACATCTTCCTGACCGAGACGGCGAAATACGCCGACGTGGTGCTGCCCGCCTCGGCCTGGCCCGAGAAGAACGGCACCGTCTCGAACACCAACCGGCAGGTGCAGATGGGCCGCAAGGCCCTGCCGCTGCCCGGCGAAGCGCGCGAGGACTGGGCGATCATCGTCGATCTCGCGGGCCGGCTAGGGCTCAACTGGACCTACGCGCATCCCCGCGACGTCTTCGGCGAGATGACGCAGGCCATGCCGTCCCTCGCCAACATCACCTGGGACCGGCTGATGCGCGAGAGCTCGGTCACCTATCCCTGCGACGGGCCCGACCAGCCCGGCCACGACATCGTCTTCGGCAACGGTTTTCCCACAGTGAGCGGCCGCGCCCGCTTCGTGCCGGCGCAGATCGTCCCGCCGGCCGAGGAGCCGGACGCCGAATATCCGTTCGTCCTCACCACCGGCCGCCAGCTCGAGCACTGGCACACGGGATCGATGACCCGCCGCGCCAGCGTGCTCGACGACCTCGAGCCGGAGGCGGTCGCCTACGTGTCGTCCGCCGACCTGCGCCGCCTCGGGCTGAAGGCCGGCGATCCCATCCGGGTGGCGACCCGGCGCGGGGCCATCGAGCTGAAGGCGCGGGTCGACGGCGCCATCCCGACCGGCCTCATCTTCATCCCCTTCGCCTACGCCGAAGCGGCCGCCAACGTGCTCACCAACCCCCAGCTCGACCCGTTCGGAAAAATCCCCGAGTTCAAGTTCTGCGCGGCCCGGCTCGAGCCGGCTTCCAACGCAGCGGTGGCCGCGGAATGATACTTCCCTCCCCTTCTGGGGAGGCCGGGTGCGGAGCACCGGGGTTGGGTTATCACCGTTTCAGGATATGGCGCTCCGCGCCATAAACCCCGCCCGGCTCGGCTCGGACGCTGCCGCGCCCGAGTCCGCCCTCCCCTGAAGCGGAGGGATAAGGAGTGAGCGATGAAGATCTGCATCTACGGCGCCGGCGCCATCGGCGGGCATCTCGGCGTCTTCCTCAAGGAAGGCGGGGCCGACGTGTCGCTCGTCGCGCGCGGCGCGCATCTCGACGCCATCCGCTCGAGCGGGCTCAAGCTCCTCATCGACGGCGGCGAGAAGACCGCCCGCATGACGGCCACCGCCGATCCGGCCGAGCTCGGCCATCAGGACTACGTGGTCGTCGCCCTCAAGGCGCATCAGGCATGGGAGGTGGCGGAGCAGATGAAGCCGCTGCTCGGACCGAACACGGCCGTGGTCACCGCCCAGAACGGCGTCCCATGGTGGTATTTCTACGGCTTCGAGGGCCAATTCGCGAACCTGCAGCTGCAGAGCGTTGATCCCGACGGCCGCCAATGGCGCGCCATCGGCCCCGAGCGCGCCATCGGCTGCACCGTCTATCCGGCCGCCGAGATCGTCGCGCCGGGCGTCGTGAAGCACATTTACGGCGACCGCTTCGGCCTCGGCGAGCCGACCGGCCAGACCACGGAGCGGCTCACCGCCCTCAACGACGCCTTCGCGGCGGGCGGCCTCAAGCCGCGCATCTACCCGAAGATCCGCGACGACATCTGGCTGAAGCTGTGGGGCAACCTTTGCTTCAATCCGATCTCGGCGCTCACCCACGCGACCCTCGACGTGGTCGCCACCGATCCCGGCACCCGCAACGTCGCCCGCAACATGATGCGCGAAGCGGAGAAGATCGCCCGCCGCATCGGCGTGCATTTCCGCGTCGATATCGAGCGGCGCATCGACGGCGCCGCCTCCGTCGGCGCGCACCGCACCTCGATGCTGCAGGATTTGGAGAAGGCCCGCCCCATCGAGCTCGACGCCTTGCTCACGGTCGTGCAGGAGATGGGCCGCCTCGTCGACGTCGAGACGCCGGCCATCGACACGGTCCTCGCTCTGACGATGCAGATGGGCCGCGTCGCCGGCGTCTATCCGGTCTTTCCCGAGCCGACGCTCGAGGAGGATGCGGACAAGATGCGGATGGACTAGCATGATGCCGAAAAGTGGACACCGCTTTTCGGACGGACATCATGCTCAACTTCTTGGAATCGATCACGTTCATGCGCTTTGATTGATTCAATCAAGACGCATCGTGATCTAGCGCGCCCTTCGCAGCCCCGGACAGCCCGTGCCCGACATTTCGGCCGACCTCGTCTGGCTGGCGCTCGCCCTCTTGGGAGCCGGGATCCTGTCCGGGTTCTTCGCCGGCTTCTTCGGCGTCGGAGGCGGCGCGCCGGTCGTGTTCGCCCTCTACGAGACGTTCCGGATCGTCGGCGTGCCGGCCGAGGTGCGCATGCACCTCTCGGTCGGGACGGCGCTCGCCGTGATGCTGCCGACCGCGATCGTCTCCTATCTCAGCCACCGCCGGCGCGGCAGCGTCGACGAGCGCATCGTCAGGATGTGGAGCGCGCCCACGATCCTCGGCGTCGTAGCGGGCTCCTTCGTGGCGGCGCTCGCCAACCAGACCGCCCTCAAGCTCGTCTTCTCGATCCTGACCGGTTTCATCGGCGTGCGCATGCTGACGAGCCGCTTCAGCTGGCGGCTCGCGGGCGACGCGCCCTCGGTTCCGGCGATCTGGGGCGCCGGGATCGTCACCGGCCTGTTCTCGAGCCTCATGGGCATCGGCGGCGGCGTGTTCGGCAACATGTTCCTCAGCCTGTACGGCCGGCCCATGCACCAGATCGTCGGCACCTCGGCGAGCCTCGGCATCCTCATCGCGGTGCCGGGCATGATCGGCTATGCGATCGCCGGCCTCCCCTATGCGAACCTCTTGCCGTCAGGCTCGATCGGCTATGTCTCGCTGCTCGCGACCCTGATCGTGGCGCCGATCGCGGCGCTGTCGGCGCCGCTCGGCGTCGCCGTTGCACACCGCTTCACCTCGGCGCAGCTGAAGCGCGCCTTCGGGATTTTCCTGCTCGTCCTGTCGGCCCGCTTCTGGCTGTCGATCTTGACCGGGATCTGAACGAGGGTCGGTCAGGCGGCCTCGGCGCAGGCTTCGTCGCGGCGGACGTGGCGGACGGCCGCGCGCAGCACCTCGAGCCCGGCGCCTGGCTCGCCAGCTCCCTCGGCGAGATGGCGCCGGAACAGCCGCGCGCCTGGCCTGCCGGCGAAGAGCCCGAGGACATGCCGCGTCATCCCATGCAGCCGCACGCCCTCCGCGAGGCGCGCTTCGAGATAGGGCTCGAACGCCTCGATCGCCGCGAAGGGGCTCGCCGCCGGCGGCTCCTCGCCGAAGAACCGCCGGTCGACCTCGAGCAGGATGGCGGGATCCCCGTAGGCGGTGCGCCCGAGCATGACGCCGTCGACATGGGCGAGATGGTTCTCCGCCTCAGCGAGGCTGCCGATGCCGCCGTTGATGACGATCGGCAGCCCCGGACGCGCCGCTTTCAGCCGGTAGACGCGGCCATAATCGAGGGGCGGCACGTCCCGATTCTCCTTCGGCGACAGCCCGTGCAGCCAGGCTTTGCGCGCATGCACGATGAGGGCGTCCGTCCCGGCCGCGGCCGCCGCCTCGGCCATCCTATCCAGCGCCTCCTCGGGATCCTGCTCGTCGACGCCGATCCTGCACTTCACCGTCACCGGCACGGCCACCGCCGCCTTCATGGCCGCGACGCAATCGCCGACGAGGCCGGGCTCGCGCATCAGGCAGGCGCCGAAGCGGCCGTTCTGCACGCGGTCGGACGGACACCCCACATTGAGGTTGATCTCGTCATAGCCGTAATCGGCGCAGATCCGCGCAGCCCTCGCGAGATCCCCCGGATCGGAACCGCCAAGCTGCACAGCGACGAAATGCTCCTCGGTATCGAACCCGAGCAG
>DASQLE010000170.1:0-10936 GCA_035630175.1 Beijerinckiaceae bacterium | reverse complement strand
CGCCCGGCACGATTGGCCGATCATCGATGTGACGCGCCGTTCCATCGAGGAGACGGCGGCGGCGATCCTCGACCTCTATCGCGACCACCGCCTGAAGTTCATCGCAGTGTGAGATGTCGGACGGCGCATCGATCTGGCGCGGCTCCGTCCCGCTCCTTCTCGCCTCGACGAGCGAAACGCGGCGCCGGCTTCTCGCGAGCGCCGGGCTCAGCGTCGACATGCAGGCGCCCCATGTCGACGAGCGCGCGGTCGCGGAGACGCCGGCGGATTCCGGTGAGACCGCTTGCCGTCTCGCCGAGGAAAAAGCGCTTGCCGTGAGCCGGTTGCGGCCCGGCCGGCTTGTGCTCGGCGCCGATCAAACGCTCGCCTGCGACGGCCAGGCGTTCCACAAGCCGGCCGATCGCGCCGCCGCGCGCCAACAGCTCATCGCCTTGTCGGGCCGCACGCACGTGCTGCATTCCGCCTTCGCGCTCGCGGAGGCCGGCTCGCTGATCTACACGGGCGTCGAAGAGGCGCGCATGACGGTGCGCGTGCTCGACGGCGAGGCGATCGACAGCTACTTGCGTCATGCGGGCGACGCCGCTTGGGCCAGCGTCGGCGCCTATCAGGCGGAAGGACTCGGCATTCATCTGTTCGAGCGCGTCGCGGGCGACCACTCGACCGTTCTCGGCCTCCCTTTGATCCCGCTTCTGGCGGTCCTGCGTACCCGCGGGCTGCTTGCATTCTGATCGGGCAAGCGATGAGGTTCATAAGGACCGTGCCTCCGCCCGCGAACGAGCATCGAACAAATCTCAGGATCGAGAAACCCTGATGGAGAACAAGGGTTGATGACCTTCGTGCTCGGCCTCACAGGTTCGATCGGCATGGGAAAGTCGGCAACGGCGGCGATCTTCCGCCGTTTCGGCGTGCCGGTTCACGATGCGGACGCGACCGTGCATCGTCTGTACGAAGGCAAGGCCGCTCCCCTCATCGAAGCGGCCTTTCCGGGAACCGCGCCCGCTGGTGTCGTCGACCGCGCTGCCCTGTCGCGCCAGGTGATCGGCTCGCCCGAAAGCATGGCGAGGCTGGAGGGCATCGTTCATCCGCTCGTGCGAGGGGAGGAAGAGCGCTTCCTGGCGGAAGCGCTCGCGGCGCACGCGCCTGTGGCCGTGCTCGACATCCCCCTCCTGTTCGAGACCGGCGGTCAGTCCCGCTGCGATGCGGTTCTGGTCGTGACGGCCGCGCCGGACGTGCAGCATGCGCGCGTGCTGGCGCGGCCCGGCATGAGCGAGGAGACGTTCGCGGCCATCCGCGAGAGGCAGATGCCGGATGCGGAGAAGCGCAGGCGCGCCCACTTTCTTGTGGACACGGGGCGCGGCTTCCCTTCAGCCGAGCGTCAGGTCGGCGATATCCTGCGGGCGCTCGCGAGTCGCCCAGGGCGCGTCTTGCGTCCCATCGGATAGAGCATCGGTCGGCGAAGCGGCATCCGGACCGCCGAAGACAATGCGCCAAAACGAGATGAGGCCCCATGCTGCGCGAGATCGTTCTCGACACGGAGACCACCGGCACCGATCCGGCCGGCGACCGCATCGTCGAGATCGGCTGCGTCGAGCTGCTCAACTACATCCCGACCGGACGCACGTTCCACGTCTACGTCAATCCGCAGCGGCCCGTGTCCCAGGGAGCGCTGCAGGTGCATGGACTGTCCGACAGCTTCCTCGCCGACAAGCCGGTTTTCGCCGCCGTCGCGCCGGACTTCATGGAGTTCGTGCGCGAGGCGCGGCTCGTCATCCATAACGCGGCCTTCGACGTCGGCTTCCTCAATGCAGAGCTCGGCCGCTGCGGACATCCGGTCTTAGAGGCGGACCGCGCCGCCTGCACCTTGTCGCTAGCGCGGCGCAAGCATCCCGGCGCGTCGAACAGCCTCGACGCCCTGTGCTCCCGTTACGGCATCGACAACTCGCGTCGCACCAAGCACGGAGCGCTGCTCGATGCCGAGATCCTGGCCGAAGTCTATATCGAGCTGATCGGCGGCAAGCAGGCCGATCTCGGCCTGGCCATCGGCCGCGCCGCGGCGCCGCGCGGCAACGGCCCGATCGTCGTACCGCCCCGCCTCAGACCGGCGCCGGCGTCGCGGCTGACGGATGCGGAGCGCGCCGCCCATCTCGCTTTCGTGGCGACGCTCGGAGCCAATGCGCTCTGGCGCGATTACCTCAAGGACGGCTGATCAGGTCGTCGGCTGACCGGGAACGGCGGTTGTCCCGGCCGATTGCGACTCGGCCGCCTTCTGCCGATACAGCCCGACGAAATCGATCGGATCGATGTAAAGGGGCGGGAAGCCGCCGTTGCGCACGGCCTCGGCGATGATCTGCCGGGCGAACGGGAACAACAAACGCGGACATTCGATCATGACGAGCGGGTGCAACTGATCCTGCGGGATGTTGCGGACCCGGAAAACGCCCGCATAGGTCAGCTCAAAGGCGAACAACACCTCGGTGCCGATCTTGGCATCCCCCTCAAGCGTCAGGTCGACCTCGAAATCCGTGTCCGCCATCTGCTTGGCATTGACGTTCACCTGAATGCCGATCTGCGGCTGCTGCTGTTGCGGCGTCAGCGAGCGCGGCGCATTCGGATTCTCGAACGAGAAGTCCTTGGCGTATTGCGCAAGCGCGTTCAGGGAGGGCGCGCTGTCGGCCTGGGCGCCGTTGCCTGCCGGATTCTCGGCCATCGAGAAGGCTCCTGATATCGGGAATGTGATAGGCGCGCCATGCGGCGCGGCCAGCCCGCGCCGGCCCAGCCGCATGCTGCTGGCGAGGTGGGACCCGCGCTATCACGCTTCTTTGGCCCGAACAAGATTGGCCGCAAAGGCCCGAACAGGATTGGCCGCAAACGCCTGCCCGAAGCTCGCTTGTCGGCGGGACGGGTGGATGTTACGAGCCGGGAGCCCCATATGCGTCCGAAAGGCGTGGTCGTCCGCGGCTCGAGCCGGGGCGGATGCCGACAGAGAAGACGGGCTTTTGAGGCCCCGGATGCACGACCGGATCGACGATGCAGGATTCTCTCGACATCACGACCATCATCTTTCTCGCATTGGCGGTATTCGTGATCTGGCGCCTGCGATCCGTGCTCGGGCAGAAGACCGGGCACGAACGGCCGCCGTTCGATCCGGTTTCCCGCCGCGAGACGGCGGCACGCCCGGTCGAGACCGACAATGTGGTGCGGCTACCCGGCGTCGGGCCCGAGCGCGGCCCGGCGAACGCTCCGGAGCTCGATGCCCAGCGGTGGAAGGGCATCGCCGAGCCGGGCACCCGGGTCGCCGACGGGCTTGACGCGATCGTCCGCCACGAGCCGGGTTTCGATGCGCCGGGCTTCGTTGAAGGCGCCAAGATGGCCTACGAGATGATCGTCACGGCCTTTGCCCAGGGCGACCGCAAGACCCTCAAGAACCTGCTGTCGAAGGATGTCTACGAGGGCTTCGACCGGGCCATCACCGAGCGCGAGCGGCGGGGCGACAAGGCCGAGACGACGTTCGTGTCGGTCGACCGGGCCGAGATCGAGAATGTCGAGGTGAAAGGCCGCACGGCCCAGGTGACGGTGCGCTTCCTGTCGAAGCTGATCACTGCGACGCGGGACGCCGGCGGCACCGTCATCGACGGCGACCCCGAAGCCGTCGTCGACGTCACCGACGTCTGGACCTTCGCGCGCCCTCTCGGCGCACGCGATCCCAACTGGCAGCTGGTGGCGACCGAAGCCGGGCAATGAGGGGGACGGCCGTTGCCGCGACCCTGCTCCTGAATCTGTGTCCGATGCTGGACCTCAAGGCCGAACCGGCGCGGAATGCGAACCTCGAACCGGTGCCGTTCAACCAGCTTGCCGGGTGGGGTGAGGACGATCACGCGGCCGCCTTTGCGGTTTTCCGCCGCTCGTGCGAGGCGATCCTCAACGGCGCCCCGGCCTTGCGCGCGGCAAGCGCACCGGGAGCGGGCCTGCAGCGCGTGTGCGAGGCGGCGGTCCAGCAGGATCTCAGCCGGAGCCGGGCGGCGGCGCGGCGCTTCTTCGAAGCGCATTTCGCACCTCTGGAGGTGCAGCCTCAGTCGGGACGCGGTTTCCTCACCGGATATTTCGAGCCCGAATACGACGGCTCCCTGACGCAAAGCCCCGACTTTCCGGCTCCGCTCCTGGCCCGGCCCGACGATCTCGTCTCGGTGGCGCCGGGCGCGACGCTTCCCGGCCTCGATCCCCAGGTTCAGGCGGCGCGGCGCTCGGGGGCGGAATGGACGCCCTATCCCGATCGCGCCGCCATCGAGACCGGCGCGCTCGGCGACCGGGCCAAGCCGATCGCGTTCGTGCGCGACGCGGTGGCGGCGTTCGTCATTCAGGTCCAGGGCTCGGCGCGCCTTCGCCTTCCCGACGGAGGGACGCTGCGGGTCGCCTATGCCGGTCGCAACGGCCTGCCGTATACCTCGATCGGACGAATTCTCGTCGAGGAGGGCCACATCGCGCTGGACGACATGAACCTCGAGCGGCTGACCGCCTGGCTCAGGGCTCAACCCGACGGGGGCCGAGCCGTCATGTGGCGCAACCGCTCGTTCGTGTTCTTCCGTGTCGCCGATGAGCTCGCGGCCGAGGATGGGCCGATCGGCGGCGCCGGGCTGCCGCTCACGCCCGGACGCAGTCTCGCGGTCGACCGCACCCTGTGGAGTTACGGCCTGCCGTTCTGGCTCGACGGAGAGTTGCCGCTCGCCGGTGGCGGCGGCGAGCCGCTGCGCCGTGTCATGATCGCGCAGGACACCGGGACAGCCATCGTCGGACCTGCGCGCGGCGACTTCTTCTTCGGCAGCGGCGCGGAGGCAGGCACGCGCGCCGGCCTCCTGCGCCACCCGGTCCGTTTCGTCGTCCTGTCGCCGAAGCCACGTTAGATCACGAGGCGTTTTGATTGATTCATCAAAACGCATGAATGTGATCGATCCCAAGAAGTTGAGCATGCTTCGAGGAATGGGGCGTCGGTCATGAAGCGGCGGTCGCGACCGCTCACGAGCGAGGAGCGCCAGCTCTGGGCGCAAGTGGCCGCCGGGGTGCGACCGCTCAAGGGACGCGCCCTCGACCCTGAGCTTGGGGCGGGGCCGCCTGGGGACGCGGAGGCCCCGCGCGCGAAGTCAGGCGCGCCCCTCGTTGCCCCGGCGGCTGCCGCCGTCTCTACGATCCTCCCTCCGGTCGGCTCGCTCGAGCGCCGGACGGTCGCGGCGCTGCGGCGCGGCCGGCAGGGCGTCGACGCCGCCATCGATCTGCACGGCCTGCGCCAGGCCGATGCGCACCGGGCGTTGCGCGCTTTCCTGCACCGCTCGCAGGGAGCCGGCTTCAAGGTCGTCCTCGTCATCACCGGCAAGGGAGCCGCGGGGGCGCCAAGCGTTCCGTTCGAGGAGCGCGGCGTTCTGCGCCGGGTGGTGCCGCACTGGCTGCGCCTGCCCGACCTGCGGCCGCTCGTCGTCGGCTTCGAGGAGGCGGCCGTGCGTCATGGCGGCGCCGGCGCCCTCTACGTGCGGGTGCGCCGCGCGCGGGGCCCGAGCCCGCTCGATCAGGACGCGTGAACGGGACGGATGCCGGACCGGCAGCAGGCTCCCCCTCAGGGAAAGGCACCTTGTTGACCCGGACCGGGGCGGGTGCCAAAGCGGCGCTCCCCCGAGCACGATGCCGAAAGGCGGATACCGCTTTTCGGAAGAACAGCATGCTCAACTACTTGGAATCGATCACGTTCATGCGTTTTGATCGAGTCGATCAAAACGCGCCTTGATCTAACGAAAGACCTTCGACCGATGCAGACCCTGGACGTGCTGACCCTCGGCAACGCCATCGTCGATGTGCTCGCACATACCGACGACGCCTTTCTCGCCGCCCGCAAGCTGAACAAGGGCAGCATGCAGCTCATCGACGAGGCGCTGGCGGAGGAGCTCTTCGCCGCAATGGGTCCGGCCACGATCGTCTCCGGCGGCTCCGGCGCCAACACCGCGGTCGGCGTCGCCGCGCTGGGCTGCCGATCCGCCTTCGTCGGCAAGGTGCGGGACGACGAGCTTGGGCGGCTCTACATCCATGACCTGCACGCCGTCGGCGTCGGCTTCGACGTCGCCCCGGCGGAGGACGGCCCGGCGACGGCGCGGAGCTTCATCCTGGTGACGCCCGACGGCGAGCGCACCATGAACACCTATCTCGGCGCCTCCCAGCACTTGCGGCCCGACGACGTCGACCCGCATCAGGTGCGGGCGGCCCGTATCGTCTACCTGGAAGGCTACCTGTGGGATCCGCCCCAGGCGAAGCAAGCCTTCCGCAAGGCCATGACCATCGCTCACGAGGCGGACAACCGCGTCGCCCTGACCCTGTCGGATCCGTTCTGCGTCGACCGCTATCGCGAGGAGTTCCTGCGGCTGATCCGCGACGGCAGCGTCGACGTCCTGTTCGCCAACATCCACGAGCTGAAGAGCCTGTACCAGACGGCCGATGAGGCGACGGCCCTCGCCGCCCTGCGCGAGGAGAGGGTTGTCGGGGTGGTGACCCGTTCGGCGGACGGCGCCCTCGTGGTCACGCGCGAGGCGACGCGCGCCGTTCCCGCCTGCCCGGTCGAGACCCTCGTCGATACGACGGGGGCCGGCGATCTGTTCGCCGCGGGCTTCCTAGCAGGGCTCGCCTTGAGCCTCGACCATGCCGACTGCGCGCGCCTCGGCGCGCTTTCGGCGGCGGCAGTGATCCAGCACCTCGGCGCGCGGCCGCAGGCGGATCTCCGCGATCTGGCGCGGCAGGCGGGACTTCTCGCCTGATCGCACGACGCTCATCGCGCCTCGGTGATCATGCCCTTTGAGGTGAGAACGACCCACCCGTCGCCGCGTTTCTTGATAGCGCGCACGATGCCGACGCCGGGAAGAAGCTCGCCGGGCTTCACCTCGTAAAGGGCGCCCTCGTTCTCGGCGACGAGCGCGAGATCGTCGCCGGCGGCATGGACATGCCAACCGGTGATCGGCTTCGGCGCCCGGACCCGCGACTTCGACTTGTTGACGTTCACCTCGACGCTCGCCTGAGGCGCCGCGTTCGTTCCCGGCAAGCCCCCGGTCGTGGCCGGCTGCGCCGGATCGGTCGCGGCGATGCGCGAGGCCGTGAGGGCGATCAGCGGATCGCCGAGACGGGTCGGCTGCAGCAGGGCCGGGTCGCCGAGACGGGTCGGCTCGTTTAGTCCGGCGAGCCGCTCCTCGTGGACCCTCTCCTCCAGCCGGGCGATGCCGGAGGCCGCATCGATGCGCGCCTCGGCGAGATCGGATTTCAGATCGTCGACGTCCTTGGCCAAGGCGCCGACGCTCGCCGCCAGCGATTGCGCATCGGTCCACAGACGGCTGATGCTCTCCTGGCTCTGGCGGATGTCGAGGGCGAGCCCGCCGAGGCGATGATCCTGTTCCAGGCCCTGGCGCACATGCGCGGCCAGCGCATCCGCGAGCGGGAAGACGGCTTCGGGAGAGCCGCTCGCCGTCTGCATGGTGCCCGGCGAGAAGTGGCTGGGCGCGTCGGCGAACCAGGCGAACCCGCCGACGATCAGGGTCAGGGTCGCCGTGAGAAGCGCGAGCCGCGCAGCAGAGCCGCGTCGGCTGAGCGCCGCCGGGTCGGAAGCAGGAGCCTCGGGAATGACCGGAACGGAGACGCGCGCGGCGCCGCTGAGGCCGGTCGTCGCCGCGGCGGCTTTCGGCTTCTGCGTTGCGCGGAGGGGAGCAGGCTTCTTCGCCGCCTGTCTTGCCGGCTTCTGTGGGGCCTCGTCGCTCATCGACACGAATCCTTAAGGGAAGGTTCGGTCATCTGACGCGCGGGAGTTTACTAAATAGTTACCAACATTCAGATTTCACAGCCTTCGGAGCGCGACCTGCTCGATGCGATGGCTTGGACCCTTGCGCAGAATCAAGCTCGCCCGCTGCCGGGTCGGCACGATGTTCTCTCGCAGGTTGACGAGGTTGATCTGGTTCCACAGCTCGTCGGCCGTGGCGATCGCCTGCGCTTCGGCAAGCTCCGCATACTTACGGAAGAAGGAGAGCGGGTCGCGGAAGGCCGTCTGCCGCAGCCTCAGGAAGCGGTCCACGTACCAGCGGTGCAGGTCGGCCTCGTCGGCATCGAGATAGAGGGAGAAGTCGAAGAAGTCGGACACGAACGGGATGGCCTTGCCGTCCTTCGGCAGGCGGGCCGGCTGGAGGACGTTGAGACCCTCGACGATGAGGAGATCGGGGCGGTCGATCACGACGTGATCGTCGGGCACGACATCGTAGACCAGGTGCGAATAGACCGGCGCCTTGACGTTGCGCTTGCCGGCCTTGAGGTCGGCAAGGAAGTGCAGCAGCGCTCCGGTGTCGTAGCTCTCCGGAAACCCCTTGCGCTCCATCAACCCGAGGCGGCTCAGCTCCTCGTTCGGCAGCAGGAAGCCGTCCGTGGTGACGAGGTCGACCTTGGGGGTGTTCGGCCAGCGCGCCAGAAGCGCCTGCAGGACGCGCGCGGTCGTCGATTTGCCGACGGCGACGGAGCCCGCAACGCCGATGATGTAGGGGGCCTTGGTATCGGCCTCCGCCAGGAGGAAGCGCTGCGTCGCCTTGAACAGGCCCTGCGTCGCCGCGACGTAGAGCGACAGGAGACGCGACAGCGGCAGGTAGATGGCGATGACCTCGTCGAGCGAGATCGGATCGTTGAGGGACTGCAAGCGTGCGACGTCGTGCGCGCTCAGCGTCAATGGCGTGTCGGCGCGCAGCCGCGCCCATTCTTCGCGCGAGAAGGCGCGGTAGGGCGAGAGGTCGTCGTCCGGGTGCCGTGCGTCGAGGCGCTGGTCCATCAAGCCCCCGGTTTGGCGGTTCGCGCCGCCTTTTCGTCGAGGCCCGACTGATCGGTGCGGCGCCGGAGCTCTGCCATGACCTCCTCGAGCGCGACGCCGCCGCCGTGCAGAACGACGAGGAGATGGTAGAGGACGTCGGCCGCCTCGCGAACGAGCTCGGCGGGCTCGCCGCGCACCGCCGCGATGACGGCCTCGACGGCTTCTTCGCCGAGCTTCTTGGCCGCCCCGGCCGGGCCCGAGGCAAGCAGCTTGGCCGTATAGGAGTGGTCAGGTCCGACGCCGGCGCGCGCCGCGACGATGCGGGCGAGATCATCGAGTGTGAAGGGTGTCTGGGCCATCCGCCATGTCGTTCCGGGCGTCCCCGGGAGGCGCGATCAGGTCCCGGCCTCCTAATGCGCCCGTACCGGGCGGCCCGGTCAAGCCCGCCCCGCGACAATCCGGCGGCAGCCTTAAAGGATGAAGCGACTGAGATCGGCGTTCTTGGCCAAGTCTTCGACGCGCTCGCGCACATACGTCCCGTCGATGGTGACGGTGTCGCCGGACCGGTCGGGGGCCGAAAACGAGATGTCGTCGAGCACCCGCTCCAGGACGGTCTGCAGCCGGCGTGCGCCGATGTTCTCGACCGAGTTGTTGACCTCGACCGCCACCTTGGCGAGCGCGTCGATGGAATCCTCCGTGAAGGCCAGCGTCACCCCTTCCGTCGCCAAAAGGGCGACGGACTGCTTGACGAGGCTCGCTTCCGTCTCGGTGAGGATGCGCTTGAAGTCCTCGACGGTGAGCGGGCTCAGCTCGACCCGGATCGGGAGGCGGCCCTGCAATTCCGGCAGGAGGTCGGACGGCTTCGAGACGTGAAAGGCGCCGGAGGCGATGAACAGGATGTGGTCGGTCTTGACCGCGCCGTGCTTGGTCGAGACCGTCGTGCCCTCGATCAGGGGCAGGAGGTCGCGCTGCACGCCCTCGCGCGACACGTCGCCGCCGACGCGCCCGTCCCGGGCCGTGATCTTGTCGATCTCGTCGAGGAAGACGATGCCGTTGTTCTCGACTTGGCGGATGGCCTCCTGCACGAGCGCGTCCTGGTCGAGCAGCTTGTCGGATTCCTCGGCGATGAGCGGCTCGTAGGCCTCGCGCACGCTGACGCGCCGGGTTTTGGCTTTGCCGCCAAACGCCTTGCCGAACATGTCGCCGAGATTGATCGCCCCGACGGAGGCGCCCGGCAGGCCGGGGATCTCGAACATGGGCAATCCGCCGCCGCCGGACTGCACCTCGATCTCGATCTCCTTGTCGTCAAGCTCGTTGGCGCGCAGCCTCTTGCGGAACGACTCGCGCGTGGCGGGGCTGGATGTCGACCCGACAAGCGCATCGAGCACGCGCTCCTCGGCGGCGAGATGCGCGCGCGCCTCGACCTGCCGACGCTTGTCCTCCTTGACGAGGCCGATGCCGATCTCGACGAGGTCGCGCACGATCTGCTCGACGTCGCGCCCGACATAGCCGACTTCCGTGAACTTGGTCGCCTCCACCTTGAGGAACGGGGCGCCGGCGAGACGGGCAAGACGGCGGGAGATCTCCGTCTTGCCGCAACCGGTCGGGCCGATCATGAGGATGTTCTTCGGGAGAACCTCCTCCTTCATGGCGCCTTCGAGCTGCTGCCGCCGCCAGCGGTTGCGCAGGGCGATGGCGACGGCGCGCTTGGCGTCGTGCTGGCCGACGATGTGCCGGTCGAGCTCGGAGACGATTTCGCGAGGGGAAAAGGTGGTCATTCAGAATTGTCCTCGTCATCCCGGGCGGGCGAAGCGAGACCCGGAACCTCGATCAGGATGCGGCGCCAGAGCGGCTGGATATCTTCGGGTGTGCGCTGACGCTTCGCCCGCGGACGACGTTTAGGGCGTCTCCAGGCTTTCGATCACCACGTTGGCATTGGTGTAGACGCAGATCTCGGCCGCGATGGCGAGGGCGCGGCGGACGATCGCCTCAGCCTCCATCTCGGTGTCGGCGAGGGCCCTCGCGGCCGCGAGGGCGTAATTGCCGCCGGAGCCGATGGCCATGACGCCGCCTTCCGGCTCGAGCACGTCGCCGGCCCCGGAGAGGAGCAGGCCGACATCGCGGTCGGCGACC
>DASQLE010000169.1:0-8168 GCA_035630175.1 Beijerinckiaceae bacterium | reverse complement strand
GGCGACCTTGCCTTCGGGCCGCTCGTGCGCCTCGCCACGGTGCCGCCGGTGCATATGGTGGAGGCGCTGCGCACCGGCGCTGCCGACGGCATCTGCGTCGGCAGCCCTTGGAACAGCGTCGCCGTCGAATCGGGCTTCGGGCGCATCGTCGCCCTAGGGACCGAGATCGTCCCGGATTGCCCGGAAAAGGTGCTGGCGCTGCCGCGCGCCAGCGCCGAAGGCGCAGCCTGGGCCGGCGCCTTGGTGCGCGCTCTCGGCCGGGCCGCCGCGTGGTGCGCCGATGCCGGCCATCGCAGCGAGCTCGCGCGCCTGCTCGGCAAGCGCGAGCATCTCGACCTCGATCCCGCGCTGATCCGGCGCAGTCTCGACGGCCGCCTCCTCGTCGATGCCGCCGGAACGCTGCGCATCGACCCCGCCTACCTCGCCCTCGGCGGGGAGGCGCACCGGCCGCGTCCCGAACACGCGCGCTGGCTGGTCGAGCGCATGATCGAGGCCGGACAGGCGCAGCCGGCCGACCGCGAGCGGGCCGCCGCAATCTACCGGCCCGATCTCTACGAGGCCGCCCTGAGGGAGCCCGCCTGATCGCCCCTTCTCTAGGCGCGGTGCCAGTCTTTTGTGCAGCGCAAAAGAAACCGGCTCGCACGTCTCGCGCCGGGCTTTGCAGGGCAGAACTCTGGCGGATCAGGCTTTTTCCCGCGCCCGCTCGGTTGGCACACATCTTGATTACCTAAACGCAAGGAGCCGCCAATGACGACGGTTCTCGTCAATCGTCAGCAGCGCCGCTGACCCAAGATCCGCGATGAAGCCGCAGCGGCGGCGACGTCGAGCCGGTTCGTGGGCAGCGGTTTTTCAATTCGGCGTGCAGCCGAGCCAACCGGGGATCGCATGACGGACCGTCACTCCACCATCACCCGCCGCCGCCTGATGACGAGCGCCGGCGCGCTCGGGCTCGCGGCAGCGGCCAAGACCGCCTTTCCGGGCGGAGCCTTCGCGCAGGAGTCCGGGCCCGAGGTGAAAGGCGCCAAGCTCGGCTACATCGCGCTGACCGACGCGGCGGCGCTGATCGTCGCCAAAGAGAAAGGCATGTTCGCCAAATACGGCTTGCCCGACGTCGAGGTCCTCAAGCAGGCCTCTTGGGGTGCGACGCGCGACAACCTCGTTCTCGGCGGCGAAGCGAACGGCATCGACGGCGCCCACATCCTGACGCCCCTCCCCTACCTGATGACGACCGGCAAGGTGACGCAGAACGGCGTGCCGACGCCGATGATGATCCTGGCGCGCTTGAACCTCGACGCGCAGGCGATCTCCGTCGCCAACGAGCACAAGGACCTGAAGCTCGGCACGAGCGCCGCGCCGCTGAAGGAGGCTTTCGCGAAGAAGCGGGCCGCCGGCGGCGATCCGAAGGTCGCCATGACCTTCCCCGGCGGCACGCACGACCTGTGGATCCGCTATTGGCTCGCCGCCGGCGGCATCGACCCCGACAAGGACGTGTCGACCATCGTCGTGCCGCCGCCGCAGATGGTGGCGAACATGAAGGTCGGCACCATGGACGCGTTCTGCGTCGGCGAGCCGTGGAACGCCCAGCTCGTCAACCAGAAGATCGGCTACACCGCCTGCAACACCGCCGAGATCTGGCCGCAGCACCCCGAGAAGGCGCTCGGCATGCGCGCCGCTTGGGTCGACAAGCATCCGAAGGCCGCCCGGGCCCTGCTCATGGCGGTGCTCGAGGCGCAAGCCTGGTGCGACAAGCTCGAGAACCGCGAGGAGATGTGCAAGATCGTCGGCACTCGCGCCTGGTTCAACGTGCCGGTCGCCGACATCCTGCCGCGCCAGCGCGGCGATTACGATTACGGCCTCGACGGCAAGCTCGTGAAGGGCGCGCCCGGGCTGATGAAGTTCTGGCAGAACCACGCCTCCTTCCCATTCAAGTCGCACGACCTCTGGTTCCTCACGGAGAACATCCGCTGGGGCAAGTTCGAGCCGACGCTCGAGACGAAGCCCCTGATCGACAAGGTCAACCGGTCCGACCTCTGGCGCGAGGCGGCCAAGGCGCTCGGTGTCGCGGCGGCCGACATCCCGGCCAGCGATAGCCGCGGCAAGGAAACCTTCTTCGACGGCGTCGTCTTCGATCCGGACGACCCCAAGGGCTACCTCGCGGGCCTGCAGATCAAGCGCGTGGCCTGAGAGGAGCTAGCCATGGCCGAGCCCGCAAGAGTCCTCGCCTTCGGCGCGGCGCCCGCCGCGCCGCGGCCCGCCGAGACCGCGAGCGTGCTTCCCATGCCCGCGCGCGGGCGCGCCGTCATGCCCCGGATCGTGCGCTGGGCTTCGCTCGTGGGCGCGCAGCTCGGACCGCCGGTCGTGACGGTGTTCCTGCTGCTGGTGGTCTGGCAGCTCGCCGCCTCGAGCCCGACCTCGGCGCTGCCGAGCCCGCTCCGCATTGTCGACGAGAGCTGGGACATCATCGCCGACCCGTTCCGCACGGGCAAGGGCATCGACCAGGGCCTCTTCTGGCACGTTCTCGCCTCCCTCACCCGCGTCGCCTACGGCTACTCCCTGGCCGCAATCGCCGGCATCGCCGTCGGCGTCCTGCTCGGGCAATCGACGCTCGCCATGCGCGGCCTCGATCCGATCTTCCAGGTGCTGCGCACCGTGCCGCCGCTCGCCTGGCTGCCGCTCTCGCTCGCCGCCTTCCGCGACGGCCAGCCGTCGGCGATCTTCGTGATCTTCATCACGAGCGTCTGGCCGATCTTGATCAACACCTCGGTCGGCATCCGCAACATCCCGCAGGATTACCGCAACATCGCCCGCGTGCTCCGCCTCTCGCCGATCGAGTTCTTCGCGCGCATCATGGTGCCGGCGACGGTGCCGCACATGTTCACGGGGCTGCGCATCGGCATCGGCCTGTCGTGGCTCGCCATCGTCGCCGCCGAGATGCTGATCGGCGGCGTCGGCATCGGCTTCTTCATCTGGGACGCGTGGAACTCGTCCCGGATCAGCGACATCATCGTGGCCCTGACCTATGTCGGCGTGGTCGGCTTCGTGCTCGACCGCCTCGTCGCGCTCCTCGGCCACGCCCTGACGCGGGGCACGGCATGACGCGCAAACGCGCTGTGGAGAACAGGATGGCCTATCTCAAGATCGACCATGTCGGCATCGCCTTCGAGCGCGGCGGCGTCCGCTCCGAGGTGCTGCGCGACATCAACCTCAAGATCGAGCGCGGTGAATACGTCGCCATCATCGGCCATTCCGGATGCGGCAAGTCCACGCTCCTCAACCTCGTCGCCGGGCTCCTGAAGGTGTCCGAAGGCGCGGTGCTTCTCGAAGGCCGGGAGGTGAACGCACCGGGTCCGGAGCGGGCGGTGGTGTTCCAAAACCATTCGCTCCTGCCCTGGCTCACGGTGCGGGAAAATGTCGAGCTCGCCGTGAACAAGGTTTTCCGCGGGCAGAAGAGCCGTGCCGAGCGGCGCGAGTGGATCACCCACAACCTCGAGCTGGTGCACATGGCGCATGCCGCGAACAAGCGCCCGCACGAGATCTCCGGCGGCATGAAGCAGCGCGTCGGCATCGCCCGCGCTCTGGCGATGGAGCCCAAGATCCTGCTCCTCGACGAGCCGTTCGGGGCGCTCGACGCCCTGACCCGCGCCCATCTTCAGGATTCGGTCATGGAGATCCATGCGCGGCTGCAGAACACGATCATCATGATCACACACGACGTCGACGAGGCCGTGCTCCTGTCGGACCGGATCGTCATGATGACGAACGGCCCGGCCGCCACCGTCGGCGAGGTGCTGAACGTCAACCTCGCGCGGCCCCGCCGCCGGCTCGATCTCGTCGACGACCATAGCTACAACCACGCCCGCGCCGCCGTGCTCGAATTCCTCTACGCGCGCCATCAGGCGCCGGCGCTGGCCGCGTGAGGGGCGCAATGCGCGAGCGGCTCGTCGTCATCGGCAACGGCATGGCGGGCTTGCGTTTTCTCGAGCGACTCAGCCAGCATGCGCCGGCCCGCTTCGACGTGACGGTGGTCGGCGGCGAACCGTCGCCCGCCTACAACCGGATTCTCCTGTCCTCGCTCCTCGCCGCGGAGGTGGATGAGCCCGCCTGCCGCTTCCGCGACCGGCCCTGGTACATGCGCCAGGGGGTGCGGCTGATCACCGGAGCGCATGCCAGCCATCTCGACGTCGCCGAGCGCGAGGTCGCTGTGGGCACGATGACGACGCTGCCTTACGACCGGCTCGTCCTGGCGACCGGCTCGACGCCGATCCGGCTGCCGAAGCCCGGCATGGATTTGCCCGGCGTCGTCACCTTTCGCAGCCTTTGCGACGTCGGCGCGATCCGCACTGCTGCGCAAACGGGCGCGCGCGCGGTCGTGATCGGCGGCGGGCTGCTCGGCCTCGAAGCGGCCTACGGCCTCGCCCGGCTCGGCGTCGACACGACCCTGCTGCACGTCATGGACCGGCTCATGGAGCGCCAGCTCGACGCCCGCGCCGCCGCCCTCGTCAAAGCCGCCATGGAGCGCAAAGGCGTGCGCGTCGAATTGCAGGCCGACACGGCCGAGGTGCTCGGCGAAAGCCGGACGGAGGCGGTGCGGCTCGCCGACGGGCGCGTCCTTCCGGCCGAGCTCGTCGTGGTCGCCGTTGGCGTCAGGCCCGCGCACGAGCTCGCCCGTGACGCAGGGCTCGAGGTCGGACGCGGCATCCTGGTCGACGACCGTCTGGCGACGTCCGGCGCAGGCATTCACGCCATCGGCGAATGCGCCGAGCATCGCGGTCTCGCCTACGGCCTCGTCGAGCCGGCCTACGAGCAGGCCGACATCCTGGCGCGGCGTCTCGCCGGACACGATGCGCAGTACGGGGGCAGCGTGCCGGCGACGAGCCTGAAGGTCTCGGGCCTGCCGGTATTCTCGGCCGGGCTCGTCGGCGACGACGTCGAGGCGGAGCCGCTGATTCTCACGGACCGCGCCGCCGGGACGTATCGCAAGCTGCTGGTCCGGGACGACCGGCTCGTCGGCGCCCTCCTCGTCGGCGACGTCGCCGAGGGGCCCTGGTATCTCGAGCTGATCCGATCGGGCGAGCGTGTCGGCTTCTTCCGCCAGCATCTCATGTTCGGGCGAGCCTTCGTGCCCGGCGCTGCGACCGTGCCCGACAGGAAGGCGGCCTGACGGGATCGGCCATGTCCAAAACGCCCCTGTCAGATTTCGACGCCGAGCAGAAGCGCTATCTCGAAGGCATGGCGGCGGGGATCTCCGCGGTCCGCCACGCCGGCGCCACGCTCGCCTCCGGTCCTGCGGCGCTCCCGCCGGAGCCGACCGGCCCCGACGCCATCCACCTCAAGGCCCAGGACAAGGTCACGGCCGGCGGCGGCAAGCTCTCGGAGCAGGAGAAGTGGAAGCGTGCCGAGAACCCGTTCGACGGCTACGGCCGCCTCGCGGCGGTCGCCTCGGAGGGCGAGGCGCCGAAGCCGGACGACAATTTCCGCTGGCGCTATCACGGCCTGTTCTATGTCGCGCCGACTCAAAAGTCCTTCATGGCGCGGCTGCGCATCCCGAACGGCATCCTCAACCATTGGCAGTTCGCCGGCTGCGCCGATCTCGCCGATCGCTACGGCGGCGGCTACAGCCACGTCACCACCCGGGCCAACCTGCAGATCCGCGAGATCATGCCGGAGAGCGCGCAGCCCTTCCTCGAGGGCCTGCAGGATCTCGGGCTGACGGGGCGCGGCGCCGGCGCCGACAACATCCGCAACGTCACCGGCTCGCCGAGCGCCGGCATCGACCCGCAGGAGCTTTTGGACACGCGGCCGCTGGCCCGGGCCTGGCACTTCCACATCCTGAACGATCGCTCGCTGTATGGCCTGCCGCGCAAATTCAATGTCGGCTTCGACGGCGCCGGCCGCATCCCGGTCCTCGAGGAGACGAACGACATCGGCTTCCAGGCCGTCGAGCTGCGCGCCGGCGGCGGCCTCGAAGCCGGCCTCTGGATGCGCCTCGTGCTCGGCGGCATCACCGGTCACAAGGACGTGGCGCGCGACACGGGCGTCGTCTGCCGGCCGAAGGAATGCGTCGCGCTGGCCGACGCGATCGTGCGCGTCTTCATCGAGAACGGCGACCGTACGAACCGCAACCGCGCCCGCCTCAAATACGTGCTCGACAGCTGGGGGTTCGAGAAATTCCTGACGGCGGTCGAGGACAGGCTGGGCCGGCCGCTCGCCCGCGTCGCGCCGGACTTCGTCGCGCCGCGGCCGCAGACGGATCGCTTCGCGCATCTCGGCGTGCATCGCCAGAAGCAGGACGGCCTGAACTGGATTGGCGTCGGGCTGCCGGTCGGCAAGCTCACGGCCGATCAGATGCGCGAGATCGCCGCGGTGGCGCGCGAGTGCGGCGACGGCGATATTCGGCTCACCGTCTGGCAGAACTTCCTCTTCTCCGGCGTCGCCGACGCGCGCGTCGAAGAAGTCGAGCGACGCGTCGCAGCGCTCGGATTGACGACCGAGGCGACCAGCATCCGCGCCGGTCTCGTCGCCTGCACCGGCAACCGCGGCTGCAAATTCGCGGCCTCCGACACCAAGGGCCACGCGCTCATCATCGCCGACTACGTCGAAGCGCGCCTGTCGCTCGACGTGCCGGTCAACATCCATCTCACCGGCTGCCATAACTCCTGCGCGCAGCACTATATCGGCGACATCGGCCTGATCGGCGCCAAGGTGCCGGTCGGCGAGGACGGCGATACCGTCGAGGGCTACGACATCGTCGTCGGCGGCGGCTTCGCCGAGCGGGCCAAGATCGGCCGCGAGCTGTGGAAAGCCGTCAGGGCCGAGGATTGCCCGGGCCGCATCGAGGGCCTGCTGCGGGCCTATCTCGCGCATCGGCGCGGACGTGAGGAGGGCTTCCAGGCCTTCGCTGACCGGCATGAGCTCGACGCCTTGCGCGCCCTCGCGGACTCGGCGCCCGTCCGGGAGGCCGCCGCATGAGCGTGCATACTGTCCCGCCCCTGACGCTGATCCCCGAGAACGCCCCGTTCACGCTCGAGCAGCGCTCTTGGCTGTCGGGCTATTTCGCGGCCCTTCTCGCGCCGGGGGCGACGGGCGCGACGCCCATCGTCGGCGGCGAGGCTGGCAAAGCCGCCGACGGGCCGCCGCTGGCCGACAACGGCGACGCGCCGTGGCACGACCCCTCCCTCGCTCTCGACGAACGCATGCAGATGGCCGCCGAGCGGCCGCTCGCGCCACGCCTCATGGCCGCAATGGCGCAGCAGGATTGCGGCCAGTGCGGCTACAACTGCGCCGATTATGCCAACGCGCTGTTCCTGAAGAAGGAGGAGCGCCTCAACCTGTGCGTCCCCGGCGGCAAGGAGACTTTGCGCGCCGTCAAGAAGCTCGCCGAGGAGCTCGACAAGGCGAAGGCCGAGAGCGCCGCACCGGCAGCGCCGGCCGCCGCCGCCGACGCCGCCCCTGCCCCGGCTGGCGATCCCGGCCGCTCGCGCGAGAATCCGGTCGAGGCGACCTTCCTGTCGCGGCGCCAGCTCAACGCGGAGGGGTCGGAGAAGGAGACCTGGCACGTCGAGATCGACCTGTCGGGCTGCGGGCTCGACTACGCCGTCGGCGACAGCCTCGGCGTCTTTCCGCAGAACGCGCCGGCGCTCGTCGACGCGGTGATCGCCCAGCTCGGCGCGAGGCCGGAGCGGATGATCGGCGAGCGCACCTTGCGCGATCTTCTCCTCCACGAGAGGTGCCTCGGGGCGGCGCCGGACGCCCTCTTCCAGCTCCTATCGTACCTCACCGGCGGCGAAGCGCGCCGCAAAGCGCGCGCGCTCGCCTCGGGCGAGGATCCGGACGGCGACGCGGCGAGCCTCGACGTGCTCGGCACCCTGCACAAGTTCGACGGTGCCCGTCCGCATGCCGAGGCCTTTCTGGAAGCGCTCGAGCCCCTGCAGCCGCGGCTCTACTCGATCTCGTCCTCGCCCAAGGCCGATCCGGGCCGTGTCTCGCTCACGGTCGACGCCGTGCGCTACCTCGTCAATCGTCGCCGGCGGCTCGGCGTCGCCTCGACCTTCTGCGCCGAGCGCATCGCGCCGGGCTCGCCGGTGCGCGTCTACGTCCAGAAGGCGCACGGCTTCGGCCTGCCGCAGGATCCCGCCCTGCCGGTCATCATGGTCGGTCCCGGCACCGGG
>DASQLE010000168.1:0-2075 GCA_035630175.1 Beijerinckiaceae bacterium | reverse complement strand
CCGCCATGCGCCTTGGCGATGTTGTTGATGAGCTCCATGATGAGCACGGTCTTGCCGACGCCGGCGCCGCCGAACAGGCCGATCTTGCCGCCCTTCGCGTACGGCGCGAGGAGATCGACGACCTTGATGCCCGTGACGAGGATCTGCGCCTCGGTCGACTGGTCGGCGTAGCTCGGGGCCGGCTGGTGGATGGCGCGCTTCGCCTCCGCCTGCACCGGACCCGCCTCGTCGACCGGCTCGCCGATGACGTTGATGATGCGGCCGAGCGTGCCGGCGCCGACCGGCACGGCGATCGGCTCGCCGGTGTCGCGCACCTCCTGGCCGCGGGTCAGGCCCTCGGACGTGTCCATGGCGATGCAGCGCACGGTCGACTCGCCGAGCTGCTGCGCCACCTCGAGGACGAGGCGGTTGCCCTGGTTGTCGGTCTCGAGGGCGTTCAGGATCTCCGGCAGGTGGCCGTCGAACTGCACGTCGACGACAGCGCCGATGACCTGCGTGATCTGGCCCACCGAATTGGCGGCGGCCTGCGGGGCGGCGCCGGTCGGGCGGGTCATGGTGAGTTCGGCCATGGTTGTCCTCTTTGTCTTGCCTGTTAGAGCGCCTCGGCGCCCGAGATGATCTCGATCAGTTCCTTGGTGATCATCGCCTGGCGGGTGCGGTTGTAGAGCGTGGTCTGCCGGCGGATCATGTCGCCGGCGTTGCGGGTGGCGTTGTCCATGGCGCTCATGCGCGCACCCTGCTCGGAGGCGGCGTTCTCGAGCAGCGCCCGGAAGATCTGCACGGCGATGTTGCGCGGCAGCAGGTCGGCGAGAATTTCGTTCTCGCCGGGCTCGTATTCGTAGACCGCCTCGGGGGCGCGGCCGCCATTCGTGTCGAACACCGCCGGGATGATCTGCTGCGCCGTCGGAATCTGTGAAATCACCGACTTGAAGCGCGAGTAGAACAGGGTGGCGACGTCGAACTCGCCCTCCTCGAAGCGCGTCAGCACCTTCTGGGCGACGGTGTCGGCGTGCTCGAAGCCGAGGGTGCGGGCGGCGCGCAGGTCGACGAAGTCGATGATCTGGCGCTCGAACTGGCGGCGCAGGATGTCGTAGCCCTTCTTGCCGACGCAGATGATCTTGACCGTCTTGCCTTCGCCGCTGAGGCGGTTGGCGTGGTCGCGGGCGAGGCGGGCGATCGACGAGTTGAAGGCGCCGCACAGGCCGCGCTCGGCCGTGCACACGATCAGGAGATGCGTGCGGTCAGTGCCGGTGCCGGCGAGAAGGCGCGGCGACTCGGGGCTGGGCGCGATGGTGCCGGCGACGTTGGCGAGAACCTGGCTCATACGCTCGGCGAAGGGCCGCGCCGCCTCGGCCGCCGACTGCGCGCGACGCAGCTTGGCGGCGGCCACCATCTGCATGGCCTTGGTGATCTTCTGCGTCGCCTTCACCGAGGCGATGCGGTTGCGCAGATCCTTCAGCGACGGCATGTCACGCGAACGACTTGGCGAAGGACTCGACGGCGCCCTTCAGCTTGCCGGCGGTGTCGTCGGACAGGTCGCGCGAGTTACGCACATCCTCGAGGATGCCGGCGTGCTTGGAGCGGACGTGACCCAGAAGCCCTTCCTCGAAGGCGCGCACCCGGTTGACGGGGAGCGGATCGAGATAGCCGTTGACGCCGGCATAGATGACGACGACCTGCTCCTCCATCTTCAAGGGCGAGAATTGCGGCTGCTTGAGAAGCTCGGTCAGGCGCGCGCCGCGGTTGAGGAGGCGCTGCGTGGCGGCGTCGAGGTCGGAGCCGAACTGGGCGAAGGCGGCCATCTCGCGGTATTGGGCGAGCTCGCCCTTGATGCGCCCGGCGACCTTCTTCATGGCCTTGGTCTGCGCGGCCGAGCCGACGCGCGACACCGACAAGCCGACATTCACGGCCGGGCGGATGCCCTGATAGAACAGGTCCGTCTCGAGGAAGATTTGGCCGTCGGTGATCGAGATGACGTTGGTCGGGATATAGGCCGACACGTCGTTGGCCTGCGTCTCGATGATCGGCAGGGCCGTGAGCGAGCCCGCTCCCATGGACTCGTTCATCTTGGCGGC
>DASQLE010000167.1:0-6565 GCA_035630175.1 Beijerinckiaceae bacterium | reverse complement strand
AAACGCCGCGAGACGTTCTCCAGCGTCGTGAGAATGCGAGACCGGGCGAGCCGCGCATCGCCTTCCAGCCGCTCGGCGAGCTTCTCCTCGGACAGCCGGGACAGCTGTGAGGTCTGCTCGGCGAGGCCCCACTCAGCCCGGAGAAGAACCAGGGCGACGAACGTGCCGACCGTGACGATCGCCGTCGCGACGATCGAGACGATCAGCCGGGCGCCTAAGGATCGGAACCGGATCAAGGTTGCCGCTCACTGCGTGACGGGTACTCCACCCATCTGCCGGAACAAGCCGTGCGCTTTGGCGGAGCGGGTGAACTCGACGAAGCTCTTGGCGTCGGGTGTCAGCGTCGACGGCTTGTGCAAGAGAGCCAGCGTGACGGCGCTGTAGTAGCTCGGATCGGTCGGGTGCTTGCCGTCGACGGTCACGATCGTGGTGCCCTGCTCCAAAGCCGTGGCATAGGGTCCGAAACCGATGGCGCCTTCGACCGTCCTGACGCTCTCGATCGCCTCCTGCGTGGTCATCGCCATCTTGGACCGGGACGTGATCTCGAGATCCTTCCAGCCCGGCATGGTCGCGCGCAGCTCGCCGAGCGTGCTGTCGGCCTCCTCCCGACGAACGACCTTGATCTTGAGGTCGGGTCCGCCGAGTTCCTGCCACGTGCTGATCCGCCCGGCATAGATGTCGATCAGTTGCTGGGCCGTCAGAGCGCTGACACCGGCACTTGGATGGACGAAGAAGGCGGACGGGATGCGAACGATCGGCGTTGTCTCGAGCCCCTGCGCCTTCTCGGCGTCCTTGAGCGGTCGGGCGACCCGGCCCAGCACGCTGCGGTCGGCCCCGACGGCCGCCACGGCTCCGCCCGAACCGATGCTCGGCGGCACGGT
The DNA here is from genome assembly GCA_035630175.1 of Beijerinckiaceae bacterium. Lineage (GTDB taxonomy): Bacteria > Pseudomonadota > Alphaproteobacteria > Rhizobiales > Beijerinckiaceae > JAJKJG01. The sequence continues at coordinate 5,684 of DASQLE010000167.1, read as the reverse complement.
GACGGGAGCATCCGGATGCTTGGCGGAGAAGACGACGCTGGCGGCGTGGAGCATCTCCATGCCGTCGCCGGTGCCGACGACGGCGAAGCCGCCGGCGAGAGCGGGCGAGCACGATAGAAGGGCGGCCGTGACGACCGCCGCCGAACGGCGATGTTTCATCCCTCGACTCCACGCGCGAGGCCAAAGGAGGCAGACCTCGGGAGCGCAGGGTGACGGCGGCCGCCTAAAACTTCATGAAGAAGATGCCGCGAAGTTAAGCAGCCGCGGTGGGCGACGGTTGCGGATTCTCGTGCTCGGCGCCCGTCTTCATGCTGCCCGAGGAGGCGTATTGCCGGACCCATCCGGCGATGACGCTGCTCAGGCGTGGGCGTCCCGTCGCGGCCGTGAACGGATCGGCATGGCACGCAGCCCCGCTGATGCCGGCCAGGAACTCGACGGCAGCGACCATCTCGGGCGCTCCGGACACGTAGACCGTGTCGTTTTCCTGAAGTCTCGGTAAATGAACCGTTGGCCGGCCGGATTGGACCGCTCCGTCGGCCCGCCTGCCGGTGCAGGTCAGCGTGATGTTCTGCACGCCGGTCTGGCGCAGCCAGTCCAGCGAGGGTTGCATATAAAGGTTGGCCGGATCGCGAGCCCCGACCACCACGATCATCTCACGGTCGGGCTGGTGGTAGCGGGCGGCGCGCGCCACCGACCAGATCGGCGCCCAGCCGGTGCCGGTCGCCACCAGCACGATGCGGCCTTCTCCCTTGCGGAAGAAGGCGCTGCCGAAGGGCCCGCGCACGCGCACGCGATGCCCGAGAGCGATGCGGCGTCCGAATTCGGAGGACACCGCCCCGTCCGCGCAGGCGCGGATGTGGAAGACCAGCTCGTTCAGCTCGCAGGTCCCGTCGACCCGCAACGTCGGGCTGTAATCCCGGCTCGGGAACCCGGCGAACGAGACCTTGACGTATTGCCCGGGCAGGTAGGTCAGCGGCTTCGTCAGGGTGACCACGACCTCCCAGATGTCGGGCGAGATCTTGCCGACGGCCGTCACGGTGCCGGACCGCTTGGCGGCGAGCGGCACCTCGTCGAACTCGATCACGGCGTTGCCCGAGACCGTCGCCTGGCAGGCGAGAACGGTGTCGCCGTCGCGCGTGCCCTCGTCGTCGACCTCGCCGTCATAGACGCGCACGCGGCACGTGCTGCATTGCCCGGTGCAGCAATCGTGCGGAATGACGATGCGGTTGGCGAAGCCGGCGTCGAGCAGGGTATCGCCGGGATTGGCTTTGATCTTGCGGCCGTTGATGAGGAGCGTGGGATGGGCGTTCACAAGGCTCTCCGTGACAGCAATGAGCGTAAGCTTGATCGTTCAGCGGATCTCGATCTTGATCGGCCGCATGTGCCGCGTATGGCGCGTCTGGTTGTGATCGAACACGGACAGCCACGCGTAGAGCGGCTCGTCGGACGTGAAATCGACGTCGTATTTGCTGCCGGTCTTCATCTCGCGCGCGGTCTCGAGCGTCCAGTAGCCGTCGCGCCAGGCAGCGGCGCCGCGGACGTCGGCGCGGTCGCCCTTGTATTCGCCCATGATGAGCACGCCGGGCATGACGGCGCCGACCGGGATGGCAGCGTCCAGCTCCTTCGCATACGGAACCGTGTCGGCTTCGAGCATCCACCAGCGCGAGCCGTCGTCGTTCATGGCCTCGGCGCTGAGGTCGATGCGGCCCATGGCGGCCATGGTACCGGCGATATCCTTGGGCAGCCGCTGAACCTGGACCGGCCCTCGATAACCGCCGGGCGGCTCGCCCTTGAAGTTGTAGACGTAGAAGGCGCTGCCGGGGTCGTTCCAATAGCCGCCCTGGTAGCGCGCGGTGCCGGCGACCTCGGCCGGCTTCGGCTCGTTCGGCGGGCCGAAATACTGGTCGTCGACATGGCCGAGCATGCCGCCGCGCGAGGCTTTCCATTGCCACACGTCGAGGTAGCTGCCGTCAGTCGTGTAATGGAAGCCGCGGCTATGCAGAGGCGCCGGCTTGTCGCCGAGCGGCTTCGGGCCCATGTGGGTCGAGCCGCCATTGCCGAACTCGGTGGTGCGCCCGAACAGGATCGCGAACTTGTCCTCGTAGAAATCGGTCACGTCGGCGATGTCGGCCCGGGTGCCGACGAGATGCCAGCCGTCGGCCTGTTTCTGCATCGGCAGCCGCATCATGGAGCGCGTCGGGTCGTTCCAGCGGAAGGCGAAGTGGATCTTGCTGCCATGGCGCACGGCCCGCATCTCCACCGTCGACTCGCCGCTGCCGCCGAGATTGACGCCCTGCATGGTGCGCACGAAGACCGGGCGCGCCGTTCTCCAGGCTTCGTCGTCGAGCATCCCGTCGATCTTGGGCGATTGCCGCACCTCGTTGACGAGAAGGACATCGCGCGTGGCGACGTCGTAGGCGGCAAGGCCGACCGCTGCCGGAACGGCGATGGCGGTGGCGATCAGGAGCGGCCGGGCGCGCGTTGCCTTGTTGGGGATGAGGCGGGTGGGCCGAAAGATGCGCAGGAGCTGCTGCCAGCTGCCGTAGCCGAAATGCGTGACGAGGTGAGCGACGACGTAGCCGATGGTGGCGAAGGCGCAGATCGCATGAACCTGCACGATCCAGCCGCCGAACCCCCAATAAAGCGCGATGCCGGTCGCGGTCAGGACGAGCAACACCAGGTAGAAGGCCCAGTAGAGCGCCACGTTGGCGGCCGCCCAGCGCGGCCGCGGCGCCGTCGGAAGTGTGAAGGCGCGCAGCTTTTTCAGGGAGATGCGGCGCTTAAGACCGCCGCGCGCGATATAAAGAATGTAGGCCGTCGTCGTGAAGACCAGGGCCAGGCTCGACAGGAAATGGACGGTCCAGATCTCGCCCTGCGGCAGGATCGGCGACAGGGCCTTCGAGATCACGGCGTCCGGCGCGTCGGCCGAGATGCGCAGCCCGGTGACGAGGCTCGTCACCATGGCGATGGCGACGATCCAATGCAGGAGAACGGTTCCGACGTCGCTGCGCGGCGCTCTCGCACCATCGACCGCCGCGCGGCGCGGGGCAGGGCGCTCGCTCGCGAGGCGCTCGACCGGGGCCGACAGGCCCCGTCGCGCCACGATCGTGGAGCCGAGCGCGAGCACGACCGACCCGCCGAGCAGCATCGGCCCGAACGGCACGTTGACAGCGGCAGAAGCGAAAGGGGTCAGGAAGTCCAGCACCGAGGCGGCCATCGCCGACGTGCTTGTGCCGGTCAGCGCGGCTGACAGCAAAGGAAGAGTCACGGCGCGCCGGAATCCCGGCCGCGCAGTCTTCAATAAACTCATCACAAAACCCCCAGCCGGACAAAAGAATTGCCTGCAGCCGGCCCGGCAGCTAACGCCGCTTCTGGGCTCGGCTACAGCTTAGCGGTTTGCGCCGCCAAGGCAAGGCGGACGGTTAAGATTCGGCCGCTTGCGCGCTTTGCCGGCCTATTCTTCGGGTCGGCTGGTTAATGTCGGCTGTCTCGACGCAGCGGTGATGCGCGATGAAACGCCTCAGGTTGCGGGTCGGAGGACCGGCTCCGTCGATGGCGGCTCTCCCGCCCAAAGAGATGATGCTACATCGGCGTCGTCAGGTGACGATTGACACTCGAAACTCATAAGGAGCGTGCGATGCGAACGGTCCCGGCTGAAATGGCCGCCATCGACATGTCCGCCGCCGGCGGGCCGGAGGTCCTGGCGGCAGTCCGCCGCCCGGTGCCGCAGCCGGCATCGGGCGAGGTGCTGATCCGCGTCGCGGCAGCCGGCGTCAACGGTCCTGATCTCATGCAACGCAAGGGGCTATATCCGGCGCCGCCCGGGGCCTCCGATCTGCTCGGCCTCGAGATCGCCGGAGAGATCGTCGCGCTCGGCGCCGGCGTCACTGGTTGGGCTGTGGGCGACGCGGTCACGGCGCTGACCAATGGCGGCGGCTACGCCGAATACTGCACCGTCGACGCGCGCCACTGCCTGCCGGTGCCGAACGGTGTCTCGGTGACCGACGCGGCCGGGCTGCCCGAGACTTTCTTCACGGTGTGGAGCAACATCTTCATGGGCGCCGGCCTCAAGGCTGGCGAGACGCTCCTTGTGCACGGCGGCGCTGGCGGCATCGGCACGACGGCGATCCAGCTCGGCAAGGCGTTCGGCGCCAAGGTCATCGCCACCGACAGCCCGGAGGAGCGCTGCGCCCTGTGCCGCGATCTCGGCGCCGACCGGGTCGTCGATTACAAGGCGGAGGATTTCGTCGAGGTCGTGCGCAAGGAGGGCGGCGCGGACGTTATCCTCGACATCGTCGGTGGCCCCAATATCGAGCGCAACATGAAGGCCGCCTCGCACGATGCGCGCATCGTCCAGCTCGCCTTCGCGCTCGGCTCCAAGGTCGAGATCAACATGATGCCGGTCATGCTGAAGCGCCTCACCTATACGGGCTCGACGCTGCGCACGCGCCCGCCCGAGTTCAAGGCGCGCATCGCCGCCGAGCTCAAGGACAAGGTCTGGCCGAAAATCGCGAGCGGCCAGATCCGGGTCGTGACGCATCGGACCTTTCCCTTGGTGCAGGCAGCAGAGGCGCATGCCCTGATGGAGAGCGCCGGCCACACGGGGAAGATCCTGCTCGTTGCGGGCGACTGAGGGCCTGCGGCCGAGAAGCGGAAAGCTGCTTCAGACGGCCAGGCGGAATGACGCCCGCTCGTCGCCGTCGAGCTGATCGACGAGCCCGGTTTCCCAGGCGAGATAGCGGCGGGCGGCATCGAGATTGCCGTCGTGCCGGTCATGCACGAAGAACAGGAAGTCGATGCGCTCGGCATCGGGCGGATCGCCCGGAGAGGTCTCGACGACGAGGCCGCTCGACGCCCATTCCGGCGACGGAGCGATTATAGCGCCGCGCACGGTTCGCCCCTGCTCCCGCCAATCGACGGCATAGGCGCGCGCCACGGCTTCCTCATCGGCGACCAGCACCGCCTCCGTCGGTTTGGACAGGCGCCGGGCCAGCGCCGCGGCGGCCGGGCGGATGGACCAGACCGCTCCGGCAAGATGAGCCTGCCGGAACGCGGCGCTCGCCCGCAGATCGACGATGGTCACATCGTCGGCACGCATCCTCGCCAGATCTCCTGGTGCGATCGTCGGCAGGTCCGGCAACAGCGTCGGCCAGCGGGGCGGAGGAGGCTGAAGGTCGGCGAGTTCCGACCAGACAGGCGCGCCGCCGCTGAGAACGGCGGCATCCCAGCCCATCTGACCGAGCCAATGGGCGATCACCGTCGCCCGTACCTCGGTGTCGTCGACGAGAACGACGCGAGCGCCGCGCACGGCCATCCACTGATCGGTCGCCTGCAGGAGCTGCCCGCCCGGCGCATGGACCGCGATCGGCAGATGCCCGGCCGCGAATTCCTCCGGCGTGCGGATGTCGAGCACGTAGGTGGTGCGGTCCGCCTCAGCGAACCATTGCCGCGCGGTCTCTGGGGCGACGCGCCTCACGCCGTGACGAGCTGCAAAGCGCTCGGCGTTCTGCTGCAAGGCTTTCGCGACGCTTCCCTGCGGCGGCGCCGGATAGGCGCGGTCGGCGCCTTGCTCCAGCGTCAGGCCGGCGAGGCGCCAGCCTTGCGTGCCGTTACGCAACGCAACGACCGGATTGTCGACGCCGAAACCGCGCAGGAGCTGGGCTCCGACGATGCTGCGCGTGCGG
>DASQLE010000166.1:0-7370 GCA_035630175.1 Beijerinckiaceae bacterium | reverse complement strand
TTCACGGTCGAGGAGGCCCATGCCGCCGAGGAGGCGTTCCTGACCAGCGCCTCGATGCTCGTCATGCCGGTGGTCTCGATCGACGGGCGCCCGGTCGCCGACGGCAAGCCCGGCCCGCTGAGCCGCCGGTTGCGCGAGCTCTACCTCGACCTCGCCGGCGCCACCGCCGCCGCTGCCTGAATCCCGCCGTTATCCATGGCGGAACCGCGCCGGGAACCCGAGCCCGGCCGGACGGTTCACCCCCGTGGAGGATGATGAGATGAGCTTAAGTTTTCGGATATCCGCCTTGGTTTTGGTCGTGAGCGGAGCGATGGCGACGGCCTCGCTCGCCCAAACCCAGACCCAGCCCCGGGCGCCCAATATGCCTAGCCCCGAAAGCGTCCCCGCCGAAAAGGTGGCTCCCGATCTCCGCACGACCGGCTCGACGGGCGAAACCCTCAGCGAGCGGCTCAACCGGACCGAAGGCGTGATCAAGCCGCCGGCGACCGCGACCCCCGACATGACGGTGCCGGCGCCCGTGCCGAACCCGGGCACGACGCCGGTGATCCCGCCGCCCGGCACCTCGCCGACCGATCCCGTGCAGCCGAAATAGGCGCCGCCGCCTTCTAAACCGAGCGAATCATGCCGCCGTCGATGCGGACCGTGCTGCCGGTGATGTAGCTGGCGCGCTCGGAGGCGAGGAAGCAGACCACGTCGGCGAATTCCGCGACCCGGCCGTAGCGGCCGGCCGGGATCGTCGCCTTGGCGCTGGCGGCAATGTCCTCAACGCTCTTGCCCTGCGCCTTGGCGCTGGCGGCGTCGAGCTCGCCGAGCCGATCGGTTTCGATGCGGCCCGGCAGGACCAGGTTGACCGTGACGCCGTCTCCCGCGACTTCCGCCGCGAGCGTCTTCGACCAGCCGAGGATCGCCGAGCGGAGCGCGTTCGAGATGGCGAGGTTCGGGATCGGCTGGACCACGCCCGACGACGCCACCGTCACCAGCCGTCCCCAGCCGCGCTCGCGCATGCCCGGCAGCACGAGGCTGGCCAGGTGAAAGACGGGCGCGACCATCGCCTCGAATTGCGGTGTCCATTCTTCCGGTTTCACCGCCGCGGCCGTGCGCGCCGGCGGCCCGCCGGTATTGGCGACAAGGATGTCGATCGCCCCCAGCGCCTTTACGGCCGCCGCATGGATCGCCTCGACGCCTCCGGCCAGGTCGCCGGCGTGGTAGTGGGCGCGGCCTTTCCCTTCGCCGTTGATGGCGTCCGCCGCGGCTTTCAGGCGGTCGGCGTTGCGCGCCGTCAGCATCACGGCGGCGCCCTCGCGTGCCAGCGCCTGGGCGATGCCGAGGCCGAGGCCGCGGCTGGAGGACAGAACAAGAGCGCGCTTGCCGCTGAGACCGAGATCCATAGGGTGCTCCGGGACGAACGGCCCGTTGGGCCGGCGAGGTTAACCCGCTTAGAGCATGATGCCGAAAAGTGGAAACCACTTTTCGCAAGACCATCATGCTCAACTTATTGGAATCGATCACGTTCATGCGTTGCAATCAAAACGCATCGTGATCTATCGGCGGCCCGCCCGCGGTAAACCGCGCCGCGTCGCCTTCCCGCTTGCGGGAGAGGGCTTACGCGGTTCCTCGCTCAGCCGACCGAGCGCGAGCGCTTCGGCGGCTCTTCGACGGCGGCTTCGGAAGCGCGCAGGATGCCGTCCGCGACTTCTTCGATGCGGCGGCGCAGCTCCGCAGTGTCGGGAGGACTTTGCGCGGCCCCGTCGGCGGGCCTTGGCCCGCCTGCCGTAGCGGCGGCTGCGGCCTCCGTGAGCCGGCCTTCTCGCTCGGCGCGGCTCGAGTCCAGCTCGGCCTCCAGCGCGCGGACGCGCTCCCCGAGAGCGGCGGCGCGGCTTTGCTCGGCGAGAAGGCTCTGGGCCAGGTCGGCCACGCGCTGGCGTTCCTGGGACAGCTCCGCCTTGTGCTGGCTGAAGCCGTGCTCCAGCTCGGCGGCGCGCGATGTCTGGGTGCCGAGCCGGGTCTCCAGATCGGAGATGGTGATGCGCTTGGCATCGAACTCGGTCAGGGTGGCCGTGTGGCGCAGGTCGAGCTCGGTGAAAGCCGTCTCGCGGCCGGCCAGCCGCTCCTCGGCGGCGGCCAGCGCCGTGCGCGTCTCGGCAAGCGCGGCGGCGTTGGTGTCCAGGTTGCCGCGGGTGAGGGCGAATTCGTCGAGCGTGCGCCTGTGAGCTGTATCGAGAGCCGCCTGCGTCTCGCGGCTGATCGCCAGGGTCTGCTGGGTCGCCGCAAGCTCGCCTTCCGTGGCGACGAGTTGCGCCCGGGTGCGTTCGAGATCGCTGTCGAGCTCGCCGATGCGATGATCCCGCGCGGCGATCTCGCCCTCCAGGGCCTCGATCCGGACGGCGCGGCGGCCGAGCTCTTCGAGATCCGCATGCTTGGTGGCGAGCGCCTCCTCGGCCTTGCGCTCGAGCCGGCGCTGCAGAACCGCGAACTCTGCCCGAAGGTGATCCTTCTCGGCGGTCAGCTCCGTGATCGACAAGGGAAACAGCGCCTCGAGGCGCCGCCGCGCCAGCCGCTCGGCGCGGGCGTTCACGGCCGGGATGATCAGGAGCGCGATCAGGGCCGCCACCAGGAAGCCGAGAGCGGCGAACATCAATGCTTCAATCACGCGGAATCGGACTCCCGTGGGCGCGCGGGGCGCTCGGCCACCATAGCCACCGGCTACGCCGGCGGTCATACAGACAAATAAGGCGACTGTCTGCTCAACGGTCGCCCATGGAGCGGTTTCCGGCGACGGGGGCTCCTCTGCGCTGCAAGGAACTGCCCGTTCCCGGCAAGGGAGCGGCTAGAACGGGTTCCAGGTCGGCGCGGCGGTGAATTTCAGGTAGCCGACATTGACCCCGAGCCTTGCGCCGACCCCCGACCGGATCGGCACGACCACGATGTCCTGCGCCATCACGGCCGTGAGGCCGAAGCCACCGACGAAATAGGCCGAGCCGTCGACGCCGACGAAGCGGCGGTAGAGGGCAGGGGTGCTCGGCAGGTTGTAGACGAGCATCATGGTCCGGGCGCCGTCGCCGCCGATATCGAAGCCGAGCGAGGGGCCTTGCCAGAAGACCGGGTGCTGGCCGGCATTGCGGGTGTAGAGGGAACCTTCACCATAGCGCAGCCCCCCGAACAGGGCTCCCGACGCTTCCTGACCGAGGACGTAGCCGTTCGGTTCGCCCCAGCGACGCACCGCCTCCTCGATGACCTGGGCAAGGCCGCGCGAGACCGTGCCGAAGAAATTGTGGCCGGAATCGACGAGCTCGGCCGGGCTGAACGTGCTGGAAGGGGCTTGGCGCGCGCGTTGCGCCACCGCCGGCGCTGCCATCAGATGCAGCAGGATCAGGAGCGTGATGACGGGAACGGAGCGGGGCAGACGCATGACGCAACTCCTCGCGACAAGAAACCGATGTCGCTAAAATTGTCCGGATCGGGCCGAGACTTCGTTCAGGGCTCTCCGGTAGACAAGTCGGCGGGCCTTCGGGCCTCCCCGCTGCAGTCTCCACCGACAAGGCTAACAATGTCTCAACCAAGACGTTGCCTTCGCGCCGGCTTGGCCGGTCTCGCCGCGCTGGCGCCGGTCGCCGTGGCGCGGGCGGAGAGCCTGTCGCTGCCGCCGGTTCTCGGCGTGACCGAGGTCTTCGTCGCCGACGGGCTGTCCGGCGTTGCCCTCGACGGGTTCGATCCGGTCTCGTATTTCCTCGGCAACGGCCCGAAGCCCGGCCTTCCCGAACACGAGCTGGTGTGGAGCGGCGTCGCCTGGCGTTTCGCCAGCGCCGCCAACCGGGATGCGTTCCGGCGCGATCCCGAGGTCTATGCGCCCCAGTTCGGCGGCTACGACGCGAGCGGCGTGGCCCGTGGCCTCGCCGTCCGGGCCAACCCCTGGCTCGCGGTCGTGCGCGCCGACGGGCTCTACCTGTTCCGGAGCGATCACGACCGGGCCCGCTTCGTCGCCGACCCGGGCATCGCCAAGCGGGCCGTCGAGCGCTGGGCCAGCCTGCGATCGACCCTGGTGCCGTAGGCATTCCGGCGCGCTTTAGGCGACGGCCTCGACCGGGAGACTCAGGCGGCGGGCGAGCGTCGGGTCGCCGAGGGCCGCGAAGGGGCCGTTCTTGTAGCCCGCCTGCTCGCGTCCGTAGACGAGCGGGCCGCCGCCGGCGCTGATGACGACCCCTCCCGCCCGCGACAGGATATGGTCGCCGGCGGCCGTGTCCCATTCCATGGTCGGTCCGCAGCGCACGTAGATATCGGCTTCGCCGCTGGCGATCAGGCAGAATTTCAGCGCCGAGGAGGCGGTCCGGCGGGTCGCGATCGAGAGCGTGGCGAGACAAGCGTCGGTGGCGTCGTCGCCGTGCCGGCGGCTGACGAGGGCGACGAGGCCGCTCGGCGGCGCCGGCCGCACCTTGAGGGCTCGCCACGCAACATCGCCGCCGGGCCCGATCTCGCCTGCCTGGGCCCCTCGCCCTGCGGACCAGATGCGTCCGACGGAAGGCGCCGCAACGGCGCCGGCCACCGGCCGGCTGCCTGCGACGAGGGCGACATTGACCGTATACTCGCCCGTGCCGTGCAGAAAATCCTTGGTGCCGTCGAGCGGGTCGACGAGGAAGAAGTGCTCGCCCGGCGCCGCGTGGTTGGCGCTTTCCTCAGCCACCGACGGCACGCCCGGCCAGGTTTGCGCGAGGCGCGACAGGATGAGCTCCTCGGCGGCCGCGTCGGCCGCGGTCGTGGGACTGCCGTCGCCCTTGATGCGGGCCTCGCCGGTGCTCGCTTGCATGCGGCAGAGGAGTTGGCCCGCCTCCAACGCGATCTCGGCGAGCCGAAAGGCGACGGCGTCGTGATCATCGAGCCTCATGCCCCGTTCATGCCCGTTTTGGCCCAGCCTGTCGACTGCACCAAGCCTGTCGGCTGCACCAAGCCTATCGGCTGCGCCGAATCGGCCGCCGCACCACGATGCGTTGTCGTCGCGCGAGCGATGAACGTGATGGATTCAGGACGTCGGGCACCATGGCCGGGCGCATAGGGACCCAACCCGCGCATCGAGCTCCGTTCGTCGCCGAGCTTTGCGGCGCCGTGTCCTGCCGGCTTTCCAAGTGGCGCGATGCCGGATATCGGGGACAACCTGCGCCGTTTCCCGCTTGCCTGCAAATCCGCGCAATCTGAGCGTAACCGCTCGTTCCGCGCGCTGCATTGACCCGGAGTTCCGACATGCCTGTCGTCACGCTCGATTCGCTCGACCTTGCCGCGCTCTTGTGCTCGCGCGTGTGCCATGACGTGATCAGCCCCGTCGGCGCCATCGTCAACGGTCTCGAGGTGCTGGAGGACGAGAACGACGCCTCCATGCGCGATTTCGCCCTCGACCTCATCCGCAAGAGCTCGCGGCAGGCCTCGGCGCGGCTGCAATTCGCGCGTCTCGCCTTCGGGGCGGCCGGCTCGGCCGGCGCTTCGATCGACCTCGGCGACGCCGAGCAGGTGGCGCGCGGCATGTTCCAGGACGAGAAGGTGAAATTGTCCTGGACTGGCCCCCGTGCGCTTCTGCCCAAGAACAAGGTGAAGCTGCTGCTGAATCTTATCGTCATCGCCACCAACGCGGTGCCGCGCGGCGGCACCATCGACGTCACCGTGACGGGCGCCGACGAGACGGCCGAATTCGTGCTGATCTCCAAGGGCGCGCATGCGCGCGTTCCACCGCATGTCGAGGAACTGCTGGCGGGCTCTCCGGACAGCGGAACCGTCGACGCGCACGGCATCCAGGCCTATTATGCAGGGCTCGTGGCGCGCGCCGCCGCCATGGCCGTCTCCTTCAGCCTCGACGGCGACGCCGTCAAGATCGTCGCCGTTCCGTCCGGCGCACCGGCTGAGCAAGGCTAATTAATTCGCGCAGCGCGGCGCCCTTGCAACGGAACGTAAACCGATCGCGGCGACACTCACTCACGTAATCCTTGTTGCGTGAGTAGAGTTTTCGTCATGGACGATCTTTTACGCGAGTTTCTGACGGAAACGAGCGAGCATCTCGACACCGTCGATCTCGAATTGGTTCGGTTCGAGCAGGATCCGAACAACGAAAAGATCCTCGGCAACATCTTCCGGCTCGTTCACACCATCAAGGGCACCTGCGGCTTCCTGGGATTGCCGCGGCTCGAAGCGCTGGCGCACGCCGCCGAGACGCTGATGGGCAAGTTCCGCGACGGCATGCCGGTGACCAGCGCCGCCGTCACGCTCATCCTCGCCACCCTCGACCGCGTCAAGGAGATCCTGGCCGAGCTCGAGAGCCGCGCCGCCGAGCCGGAAGGCTCGGACGACGATCTCATCGGCGAGCTCGATCGCATGTCGGCTGGCGAGATCGCGCCGCCGGCGGCACCCGTCGAGGTCGCGCCCCCCGCGATCAGCGAGGGCGGCCGGATCCTGCAGGTGCTCGAGCGGCCTCTGAAGCCGGGGGAGGTTTCGCTCGACGACCTGGAACGGGCTTTCCGCGAGACCGAAGCCGAGCCGGCGCCTGCGCCAGCGCCGGCAGTCCCGGCCGCCGCGCCGGCCAAGCCGGCGCCTGCCGCCGCCAAGCCAGCGGCGGCGTCGGCAAAGGGTGAGGCGGCGCCCGCCAAGGCCGAGAAGAGCGAGAGCGCGGGCGAGGACGGCGGCCTCAAGGTCCAGACCATCCGCGTCAACGTCGACACGCTCGAGCACCTGATGACCATGGTGTCCGAGCTGGTGCTGACGCGCAACCAGCTCCTCGAGATCGCCCGCCGCGAGGACGACACCGCCTACAAGGTGCCCCTGCAGCGGCTCTCGCACGTGACCGCCGAGTTGCAGGAAGGGGTCATGAAGACCCGCATGCAGCCGATCGGCAACGCCTGGCAGAAGCTGCCGCGCGTCATCCGCGACCTCTCGTCGGAGCTCGGCAAGAAGATCGAGCTGCTCATGCTGGGCTCCGAGACGGAGCTCGACCGGCAAGTCCTCGAGGTCATCAAGGATCCGCTGACGCATATGGTGCGCAACTCGGCCGACCACGGCATCGAGTTGCCGGCCGACCGTCGCGCCGTCGGCAAGTCCGAGCGCGGCACCATCCGTCTCAACGCCTATCACGAAGGCGGCACCATCACGATCGAGATCGCCGACGACGGCAAGGGTCTCGACTACGCCGCCATCCGCCGCAAGGCGGTCGACCGCGGCGTCGCCAGCGATTCCGAGATCGAGCGCATGAGCGATGCGCAGGTCGCCAAGTTCATCTTCCATCCCGGGTTCTCGACCGCGCAGGCCGTCACGGCGGTGTCCGGCCGCGGCGTCGGCATGGACGTGGTCAAGACCAATATCGAGCTGATCGGCGGCACCGTCGACATCCATTCCGAGCA
>DASQLE010000165.1:0-3031 GCA_035630175.1 Beijerinckiaceae bacterium | reverse complement strand
CAGGTGCGCTCGCTCGAGGAGGCGAACGGCATTCGGCTGTTCGACCGCCGCGGCCGCACGGTGGCGCTGACGCCGCTCGGGCAGAACCTGCACGCCATCACGGCCCGGCTGTTCGCGGCGGAGGACGACGCCAAGGCCCTGCTCGCCGGGGCGCGCAATCTGGCGCGCGGCCATCTCCGCGTCGCCGCCGACAGCGCGACGCATGTCATGCCGCTTCTCGCCGAGCTCAAGCAGCGCCGTCCCGGCCTGACGTTCTCGCTGGCGGTCGGCAATTCTTCGGACGTGCTGCGCCAGGTGCTCGATCACGCCGTCGACGTGGCGGTCATGGCCAAGCACGTCTCCGATCCGCGCGTGCATGCTCTTCGTCTGCGCACCGATCGCCTCGTGTTGTTCGTGCCGCGGGCGCATCCGTGGGGCTTGCGCAAGAGCGTCGCGCTCGAGGCCCTCGCTGGGCAGGATCTCGTCATCCGCGAGCGCGGCTCGATCACCCGCGAGGTGTTCGAGGCGCGTCTGGCCGAGGCGGGCGTCAAGCCCGGCGCCCTCGTCGAGGTGCAGACGCGCGAAGCGGTGCGCGAGGCCGTCGCCGCCGGTTTCGGCATCGGCATCATCTTCGACAGCGAGTTCGGGCAGGACCCGGCCTCGGCCAAGCTCACGGTCAAGGGCGCGGACCTCAATGTCGCCGAATACGTCGTCTGCCTGGAGGAGCGTCGACGGCTTCCGCTCGTGCGCGCCCTTCTCGAACTCGTGCCAAACGGCGCCACAGGATGAGGGCGGCGATGCGCGCAGAGAAACCGGCAACAATCCGCATTTGTTCACTTTTAGAACTTTTTTCGCGCTCTTAACGTAACCTCTCCCTTGCGCGACCGCGAGGGAGCGACCGGACATCCGATGCAGGCAAGCCAAGTCCTTCTTCAATTGATCGGCAGCGTGGCGCTGCTTGTGTGGGGCGTGCGCATGGTGCGCACCGGCGTCGTGCGCGCGCTCGGCTCGGAGCTGCGCCGCTTCGTGGCGCTGTCGTCGCAAAGCACCGCCTCGGCCTTCTTCAGCGGGTTTGCCGTCACCAGCCTGCTGCAGTCCAGCACGGCGACGGCGCTGATCGTCGGCTCGTTCGCGGGACGCGGCCTGATCGCCCTGTCGACGGCGCTCGCCATGATGCTCGGCGCCGATGTCGGCTCGACGGTCGTCGCCCAGATCCTCGCCTTCGACGTGAAGTGGCTGTGGTCGGTTCTCGTCGCCGGCGGCGTCGTCCTGTTCATGAGCCGGGAGAGCGAGCGCGCGCGCGGCATCGCCCGCGCCATCGTCGGTCTCGGCTTCATGCTGCTCGCCTTGCAGGAGCTCGGCCACACCTCGGCCGTGCTCAAGGATTCGTGGATGCTGCGCCTGGTCCTCGGCGGCTTCGGCTCGGACCTCTTCATCGCCCTGCTCGTGGCGGCCTTGGTGACCTGGGCCGCTCATTCGAGCGTCGCCATCGTTCTCCTCATCATGTCGCTGGCCGAGGCCGGCGTCGTGCCGCTGCCGCTGGCCTTGGCGCTCGTGCTCGGCGCCAATCTCGGCGGCGCCTTCGCGCCCTGGCTCATGCTGTCCGGCAGCCGCGCGGCCGCGCGCCGCGTGCCGCTCGGCAATTTTCTGTTCCGCGGCGTCCTGGCGCTGCTCTGCCTGCCGCTCGTCGGCATCATCGCCGACGCCTTGTCGGACCTTGCCCTGCGCGCCGGTTTCGCCGTCGTGCTGTTCCACATGCTCTTCAACGTCGCGGTCGCCGTCATCGCGCTGCCGCTGGTCGGCGTCATGGCGCGCCTCCTGCCGAAAATCACCGCCGACGATCCGCAGCGCGAGGCCGACGAAGGCCAGCCGCGCCATCTCGATCCGAGCGTGCTCGACACGCCCTCCGAGGCGCTCGCCTGCGCCATGCGCGAGACGCTCCGCCTCGGCGACCATGTCGGCGCCATGCTGCGCACCTCGCTCGCGGCCATCGAGGGCGGCGAGCTCAAGCTCGTCAAGGAAGTCGAGAAGGCGGACGACGTGGTCGACCGCTTGCACGAGGCCATCAAGCTCTATCTCGTCAAGGCGTCGAAGGCGGAGATGTCCGACGACGAGAGCCGCCGCTTCGTCGAGATCCTGACCTTCACGACCAATCTCGAGCATATCGGCGACATCATCGACAAGAACCTGATGGAGCTGGCCGCCAAGAAGATCCGCAAGCGCTACTCGTTCTCGCCGGAGGGCCTGACGGAGATCCGCGCCTTCCACGCGCGCGTCGAGGACACGATGCGGCTCGCGCTCAATGTGTTCGCGACTCGCGACGTCGCCCTGGCGCGCCGGCTTTATGCGGAGAAGGCCTCGACGCGGCTGTTCGAGAAGGACGCGGCTGAGAGCCATTTCTCGCGGCTGCGCAGCGGCCGGCCCGAATCGATCGAGACGAGCGCCATCCATCTCGACATCATCCGCGACCTCAAGCGCATCCACGGCCATCTCACGGCCGTGGTCTACCCGATCCTCGAGGCCGAGGGCGAGCTCGCCGAGACGCGGCTGCGCGAAAATTCCGATCGCGCCATCGACGAGGGTCGGCTGATGCCGCTCGGCGGCAAGTAGCCGAGGGCGGGCAGCCTGGTCCGCGACATCGTCCGGCGTGCGACGGCCCTGTTGGTCGCACCCGCTCTCGGAAGACATCGGGCTCCTCTACGGTGGCCTCCCTCCCGGCTTTTGACATTTCGCAACAATCAGGCCCGCGAGGAATAACCAACGCAGGTGAAACACCCGGCGTGGAGGAGACACTCAATGAACCGTATTCTACCAGCCGTTGGGCTTCTACTGATGGCATTTGCCGCTTTGCCCATGAGCGCTGCACCGGCCCAGGCCGTTGTCTACTGCACGACGGTCGGTATTCCCCAAGGGTGCGTTGTGCGTCGACCGGTGGCCCGTGCTGCGGCCGTCACTGCTGGGGTTCGTGCCGTCGGCACTCCCATGAATCGCGGTGGACCGGTGAATCGGATTGGTAGGCGCTGACGGACCTCTTGCTTGCGCTCCGACCGGA
>DASQLE010000164.1:0-2132 GCA_035630175.1 Beijerinckiaceae bacterium | reverse complement strand
GTGCAGGATCAGGAGCGGCGCGTCCACCGCCGCGATGCGGTCGATCGACCGGAACTGATCGCGCATCAAGAAATCAACCGGCACGAACCAGTACGACAGCTTGGCGACGTCGGCCGTCGAGGTGAACGGCGCCTCGAGGATAAGGCCGCCGACGGGGCGCTCGCCGGCGAGCCGCACGGTGACGCCCGACCCCAGCGACTCGCCGTAGAGGACGAGCCGCCCCGCATCGACCCGCTCCGCCGCCCACGCATAGGCGGCGCGCGCATCCTCGCTGAGGCCCGCCTCCGTCGGCGCGCCGGTTGAGCCCGAATAGCCGCGATAGCTCGCCATCAGGACGCCGCGCTCGTCGTCGGCGAGGACGCGCGCCCGGTCGCGCCGGTTCCACAGGCTGCCGCCGTTGCCGTGGAAGTAGACGATGACGGCCCGCCCGGCGCCCGGCGGCTTCCACCACGCCACCAGGCGTTCGCCGTCCGCCGTGGTCAGCGTGATGTCCCCGAAATCCGAGAGCCCCGCCTCCGCGGCCGTCGTCCGATATGCCGACGCGGGATAGAGCAAGGTGCGCTCCATCGCGAAAAGGAGAACCACGAACGCCCCGTAGAGCACCGCCGCGACGGCGAGCAGGCGGACCACGGGCATCAACTCCGATGATTCCAGCGCTTCAGCCCTTCAGGACAGCCCCCCAGACCCACGCACGCTCCTGAATCCCTTCCCGTCCGGCGGCTGCGCCGCCTCCGGCCGGGGGTGACACGGCGCATCGTGCACGCTTTGTCAGCCCCGGCCGCGCGAAGCGCCGAGAAGACACAAGAGGTTCTTGCGATTGTCGGACGACGCCGGCTCAAATCCGTGTGCGGCGCGACGTGAAATACCAGATCGCGATCGCGATGAGGATGACCAGCAGAATGATCCACCACCAGTCGGCCAAACCTCCGGCGGTGGCAGGCGGCGTGGTTGCGGCACCACCCGGGGCCGGCGTTTGCGCCAGGACCGGCGACACGGCGAGGAGCAGGTAGCTGATGATGATCGGAAATGGGCTGCGCATCTCTCCCTCCGCGTTGGACCCGCGAGTGGACCATCTGGGTCGAGCCCGCTGGCTCCTCGGTCAACCCGCTGCGCACCCGAGGCGTTCCAGGCCCAAGTCGGGGCAGCACCCTATCGAGGCTGTCAGGTCATGCTCTTGAGGATCTCGTCGACCATCTTCTTGGCGTCGCCGAACAGCATCATCGTGTTGTCGCGGAAGAACAGCTCGTTCTCGACGCCGGCATAGCCGGAACCCATGCCGCGCTTGACGAACAGGACGGTCTTGGCCCGCTCTACGTCGAGCACCGGCATGCCGTAGATGGGCGATTGCGGGTCCGTCTTGGCGCTCGGGTTGGTGACGTCGTTGGCGCCGATCACGAAGGCGACGTCGGCCTGGGCGAACTCTCCGTTGATGTCCTCGAGCTCGAACACCTCGTCGTAGGGGACGTTCGCCTCCGCGAGCAGCACGTTCATGTGGCCGGGCATGCGGCCGGCGACCGGATGGATGGCGTATTTGACCTCGACGCCGCGCTCCTTGAGCTGGTCGGCCATCTCGCGCAAGGCATGCTGGGCCTGCGCCACCGCCATGCCGTAACCCGGCACCACGATCACCTTCTCGGCGTTCTGCATGATGAAGGCGGCGTCGTCCGCCGAGCCCTGCTTGACGGGCCGCTCCTCGGCGACGCCGGCCGGTCCCGCCGTCTCGCCGCCGAAGCCGCCGAGGATCACCGAGATGAACGAGCGGTTCATGCCCTTGCACATGATGTAGGACAGGATGGCGCCCGAGGAGCCGACCAATGCCCCGGTGATGATCAGGGCGAGATTGCCGAGGGTGAAGCCGATGCCCGCCGCCGCCCAGCCCGAATACGAGTTGAGCATCGAGATCACGACCGGCATGTCGGCGCCGCCGATCGGCACGATGAGCAGCACCCCGAGGGCGAAGGAGACCAGCACGATCAGCCAGAACACGAACCGGCTCTCGCCGGCCACGAAGGCGACGAGCAGCACGACGAGCAGCACGGCGAGGCCGCTATTGATGACGTGCCGATTGGGCAGCAGGATTGGCTTGCCGCTCATGCGCCCGTCGAGCTTGAGGAAGGCGATGATCGAGCCCG
>DASQLE010000163.1:0-6403 GCA_035630175.1 Beijerinckiaceae bacterium | reverse complement strand
GAGGTCGCCGATTTCAACGACAACGTCATGCGGGTCTGCTTGTCCGGCGGCACGTTGGCCTACAAGGATCAGGAACTTACGCTGTACAGGACCGGCTCTCCCGAGCAGGTCTGGATGAACCTCGATTACTCGCCGGTCTTCGATGAGGCGGGTAAGCCCGCCGGCGTCATCGCCATCGTCATCGAGACGACGGAGCGGGTTGCCGCCGAGCGGCGGCGGCAGGCCGCGGAGGTGGAACTGCGCGCCGAGCGCGATCGCGTCCGCAGCGTACTGGACGGCATGACGGAGGGTTTCGCGCTGCTCGACCGCGGCTTCCGCATCCTCGACATCAACGCCGAAGGCCTGCGGCTCGAGACACGGCCGCGGGAGGCGATCGTCGGGCTCACACATTGGGAGGCGTATCCCGGTACGGAGGACAGCGAGCTCGGCCGACTCTACAAGCGCGCCATGGCCGAGCGCGTGCCGGTTGCGCTCGAGCACCGCTACGTGTGGGAGGACGGCCGCGCCGCCTGGCTCGACATGCGTGCCTATGTCATCGAGCAGGGCCTGGCGATTTTTTACCGCGACGTGACCGCGCGTAAGGCGGCCGACGCGGCGCTACGCGAGAGCGACGAGCGGTTCCGCAACCTTGCCGACCATGCCCCGGTCATGATGTGGGTCACCGACCCGAGCGGCTATTGCACGTATCTCAATCGCCGCTGGTACGAGTTCACCGGTCAGAGCGTGCCGGAGGCGGAGGGCGTCGGCTGGCTCGATGCCACGCACCCGGGCGACAAGGCGGCCGCTGAGGGTGTGTTTCGGGAGGCGAACGAGAGACGCGCGCCCTTTCGACTCGAATATCGTCTGCGCCGGGCCGATGGCGTCTATCGCTGGGCCATCGATGCTGCCGCTCCGCGCTTCGGTCCCGGCGGCGAGTTCCTCGGCTATGTCGGCTCCGTGATCGACATCGACGAGCGCCGCGAGATCGAGGAGGCCTTACGTAAAAGCGAGGCGCATCTCGCCGCGGTGTTCGAGCAGGCCACCGCCGGCTTCTGCGAGACCGATTTCACCGGCCGCTTCATGGCGGCGAATGCGCGATATTGCGAGATCGTCGGCCGCTCTCGCGAGGAACTCTTGTCCTTGCGCATGCAGGATATCACCCACCCTGACGATCTTTCGGCGAACCTCGTCCAGTTCGAGCGCTTGGCGCAACACGGCGAGCCCTTCCAGATCGAGAAACGCTATGTCCGGCCGGACGGGGCCAACGTCTGGGTTCGCAACGCCGTCAGCGTGCTGCGCGGCGCGGACGGACAGCCGGACAACATTTTCGCCGTAACCACGGACATCGATGAACGACGGCGCATAGAGGATGCCCTGCGCCAGAGCGAGGCGAGATTCGAGGCGATCGCCAACTCCATCGATCAGCTCATCTGGTCGACGCGTCCGGACGGCTACCACGATTACTACAACCAGCGTTGGTACGAATATACGGGCGTGCCGGTCGGCTCGACGGACGGCGAAGCCTGGAACGGCATGTTCCACCCGGACGACCAGGAGCGGGCCTGGGCGGTGTGGCAGCACTCGCTCGCGACCGGCGAGCCTTACCATATCGAGTATCGCCTGCGGCATCGCTCCGGCCATTACCGCTGGGTGCTCGGCCGCGCACAGCCGGTGCGCGACGGCAGAGGGCGCATCGCGCGCTGGTTTGGCACTTGCACGGACATCCACGCTTTGAAAGTCGCGGAGGAGGAGCGGGCTCGCGCCGTGGCGGAGCTGCGCGAGAGCGAGACGCGCCTGCGCGAGCTGAACGAGACGCTCGAGCGGCGCGTCGCCGAGCGCACGGCCGATCGCGACCGCATGTGGCGCCTCACGACGGACGTGATGCTCGTGGCTCGCTTCAATGGCACCATCACGGCTGTCAATCCGGCCTGGTCGACCTTGCTCGGGTGGGCGGAAGCGGACCTGATCGGCCGCTCGTTCATGGACTTCGTTCATCCCGACGACCGCCCGTCTACGATGTCCGAAGCCGATCGCTTGGCCGACGGCCGCACGACCGTGCGCTTCCGCAATCGCTATCGGCACAAGGACGGTTCGTATCGCTGGCTTTCCTGGACGGCAGTGCCCAACGAGAGGTTCATCCACGCGGTCGGGCGTGACGTGACGGAGGAACGGGAACGCGCCGAAGCGCTCCGCGTTACGGAGGAAGCGCTCCGCCAGGCCCAGAAGATGGAGGCGATCGGCCAGCTCACGGGCGGCGTCGCCCATGATTTCAACAACCTCCTCACCATCATCCGCTCGTCGAGCGATCTGCTGCGCCGGCCCGATCTCCCGGACGAGCGGCGTCGGCGCTATATGGACGCGATCTCGGACACGGTCGACCGAGCCTCCAAGCTGACGGGCCAGTTGCTCGCCTTTGCCCGCCGGCAAGCGCTAAAGCCCGAGGTGTTCGACGTTCCCGTGCGCGTCAGGGCGACGTCCGACATGCTGCGCACGATTGTCGGCGGACGCATCAAGATCGTGGCCGAATTCGACTGCGAGCGTTGCTTCGTCGAAGCGGACGTCGCGCAATTCGAGACGGCGCTGCTGAACATGGCGGTGAACGCGCGCGACGCCATGGAAGGCGAGGGCACGCTGACGATCAGGGTGGACGGTTTGTCCGAGATGCCCGCCGTGAGGGGGCATGCGGGCGGACGCGGTGACTTCGTGGCCGTTTCTGTGACGGATACGGGGTCAGGCATCGCGGCCGACAAGCTCCCGCACATTTTCGAGCCGTTCTTCACCACCAAGGAGGTCGGCAAGGGAACGGGCTTGGGACTGTCGCAAGTCTACGGATTCGCCAAGCAGTCGGGCGGCGACGTCTCGGTCGCGAGCGAGGTCGGCCGCGGCACCACCTTCACGCTCTATCTGCCGAGCGCCGAGCGCGCGCCGGACGAGGACGATGTCGGCGGCCAGAGCGCGGGGACCGCCGAGGCGGGGCGGGGGCGGCGCGTCCTGGTGGTCGAGGACAATGTCGAGGTCGGCACCTTCTCGACCCAGATCCTCAGCGACCTCGGTTATGTGACGACCTGGGCGGCGAATGCCGACGAGGCGCTGCGGCTCCTCGACGAAACCCCGGACGCGTTCGACGTGGTGTTCTCCGACGTGGTCATGCCGGGGATGAGCGGCGTCGATCTCGGCCGCGAGATCCGGCGCCGCTATCCGGGCCTGCCGGTCCTGCTCACGTCAGGCTACAGCCACGTCCTGGCGGAGGACGGCCGCCATGGCTTCGAGCTCCTGCAGAAACCCTATGCCGCCGAGGACTTGTCGGCCGCGTTGCGACGGCTGACGCGAGGCCGCAGCGCCCGCGGACGGGCGCGTCGTTAGATCACGGCGCGCTCCGAACCATTCAATCAAAGCTTCTTCGCTCAGCTAGGCGCGGTCTCGCGCCGCACCGGCATGCGGGCTTCGCCCGCCGCGCTCTCGCGTCTGCGGCGCGCGCGCCGGCTGAGCATGTTGAGAGCTTCGATCCCGGCCGAGAAAGCCATAGCGGCGTAGATGTAGCCCTTCGGCACGTGCGCCCCAAAGCCTTCGGCGATCAGGGTGGTGCCGATCATCATGAGGAACCCGAGCGCCAGCATGACGATGGTCGGGTTGTTGTGGATGAACCGCGCGAGCGGGTCGGCCGCGAGCAGCATCACCGTCACCGCCACCACGACGGCGATCACCATGATGGGCACGTGCTCGGTCATGCCGACCGCCGTGATGATGCTGTCGAGCGAGAACACGAGATCGAGCAGGAGGATCTGGAAGATCGCCGACGCGAAGCTCATCTGCGCGGCGCCGCTGTCGAGCATGTCTGGGCCGTGGTCCGGATCGACGTTGTGATGGATTTCCTTTGTCGCTTTCCAGACGAGGAAGAGGCCGCCGCCGATGAGGATCAGATCGCGCCAGGAGAAGGCGTGACCGAAGAGCGTGAATAGCGGGCTCGTCAGCTGAACGATGAAGGCGATGGTGCCGAGCAGGCCGAGGCGCATGATGAGCGCAAGCCCGATGCCGATGCGCCGCGCCTTGGTCTGCTGATCAGCCGGCAGCTTGTTGGTGAGAATGGAGATGAAGATGAGGTTGTCGATGCCGAGCACCACCTCCATGACGATCAGCGTCACGAGGGCCACCCAGGCGGCCGGATCGCTGGCGAGGATCAGGAGGTTGTCAAGCATCGCGGTGTCTTCCTTGAGGGGCGAGGACGAGGAGAAAGCATCAGGCGATCAGGCGACGCGCCGTTGCATCTGCACGATGCCGCGCGGCGCGTAGACGCGCACGGCCCGGCGCAGAATGCGGAAACGGGCGGGCGTCTCGCCGGTCAGCTCGCCGTCCGTGTTGATGGATCGCGGGCGGCGCGTGCGGACCGTGAAGGCGGTGGTGCGGAAGGTGCGCACCGCCTTCCAGGCGCCGTGGGTTCCGCTGCGCATCGCCGGGAACAGCGCCAGCAGCTCCCACCAATGCTTGACCTCGAGGCTGTAGACGTCGAGCTGGCCGTCGTCGGGCTCGGCGGTGCTCTCGACCGTCATGCCGCCCCCGTAATGCCGCCCGTTGCCCGCCGAGACCTGCACCGTGCGGATCGTCTCGGTCGTGCCGTCATGGTCGATGAAGGCGGTGAAGGGGGTTGTGCGCATAAGAAGGCGCAGGGCGGCGATGGCATAGCCGACGACGCCCCATTTGCGCTTGGCCTCGGCCGTCAGCTCCTGGGCCAGCTCGGCGCTGAACCCGATGCTGGCGACGTTGAAGAAGGGATGGCCGTTGACCTCGCCGAGATCGATCGGGCGCAGGTTGCCGGCGACGATGAGTCCGGCAGCGGCGACCGGATTGGGATCGATGCCGAGCGTGCGGGCGAGATCGTTGGCGGTGCCGAGCGGCAGGATGCCGAGCGGCAGCCCGGTTTCGATGAGGGCAGGAGCCGCGGCATTGAGCGTGCCGTCGCCGCCGCCGACGATGACGCAATCGTAATCTTTCGCCAGCTCGCGGATCGCGTCCGGGATCGGCCGTTTGGCGCCGCACTCCTCCTCCGTGACCATAATGCCGCCGCGCCTCAAAACGCTCAAGGCGTCATCGAGCGCCGCGGTACCGCTGCGCGCGTGCCGGTTGACGAGGAGAAGAGCGCGCCGGCCCGTTTCCGCTTCGCCGTCGTCCGGCTCCGCTCGGAGATTATTGTCGCTGTCTGCCACGTCCCGGCCGCCGTTGTTGCGCCGTCTCTCCTCGGATCGCTCGAGATTCAGCATGCACCGCGTGAGCCACGCGTCTTGATCGGTTTCGCCGCCGAACGCCGCGCGCCATGCGGCGGCTCAGGCGCGCTTTACCCCAACGCTCAATGCCGGCTTGTTGTTCAATGTCTGGAACACGACGCAGTAGCGCTCGGTCAGCTTGAGGAGCTGATCGATCTTCTCCCCCGGGGCGTCGGTGTCGAGCTCGAAGGCGAGACGAATGCTCCTGAAGCCGACCGGGGCGGTCTTGTCGACCCCGAGCGTACCGCGGAAGTCGAGGTCGCCTTCCGCCTTCACGGTTCCGTGACGGAGCGGGATTTCGAGGGCGGTCGCCACTGCCTTCAGGGTGACGCCGGCGCAGGCGACGAGCGCCTCGAGCAGCATGTCGCCGGAGCACAGCTCCGCGCCCGAGCCGCCCGTTGCCGGATGCAGACCGGCCACCGCCAAGGCACGACCCGTCTCGACCTTGCAGGCGATGTGCTGGTCGTCGAGGGTTCCCTCGGCCTTGAGGGTGATGACCGCCGCGTCGGCATCCTCGCGGTATTTGTCCTTGAGCGGCGCCTGCAAGGCGCGCAGAGCGGTTGCGTCCATGTGTTCTCCTTAAGGCGAATAGCGGATGGCCAATGGCGAGCAGGGAATCGCGAGGAGTGACGGCAGCATGACGCAGCCGTATTCGCCCCTCGCCCCTCGCCATTCGCCCATCGTCACCACCACAGGCCGGCCGCCTCCTGCGCGCGTTCCCCGTGGCGAGGCCGGTCGACCTCCTGCAGGGAGCGGTCGAGGGCGGCGAGCACGCGCCGGGTGCTCGATTCGAAGGCCGGCGAGGTCTTGTCGCGGGGGCGGGCGAGGCCGAGCGGCAGCTCGTCGTAGATGCGGCCCGGTTTCGGCTGCATCACGATGGTCCGATCGGCCAGGGTTACGGCCTCCTGCACGTCGTGGGTGACCATGAGGACCGTCGGGCGGGTCTCATCCCACAGGCCGAGAAGATGCTCGTGCAGGCTGGCGCGCGTAAAGGCGTCGAGGGCGGAAAAGGGCTCGTCGAGGAGGAGCACCTTGGGATTGGCCACGAAGGCGCGGGCTATGGCGACGCGCTGCTGCTGGCCGCCCGACAGATCCTTCGGCCAGCGGTCGGCGTGCTCCCTGAGGCTGACCTTGTCGAGCGCATGCGCGACGCGCGCGCGCCGCAC
>DASQLE010000162.1:0-7616 GCA_035630175.1 Beijerinckiaceae bacterium | reverse complement strand
CGGGCGGTGGCGAAGGTCATGGCGAGGAGCGCGACGGCAGCGAAGAGGGTCGCGATCCAGGATCCGCGCGAGAAGGCCAGGAGAACGCCGGCGAGGAGGACCGGCAGAAGGACGAAGCCGAGCCAGAGCCGCCGGCCGGCGCCGGTCACGAGGTCGCGGACGACGAACACGATGCCGAGGATCAGGAACGAGCCGAACACGTTGGGATCCTCGAACGTGCCGGCCGCGCGCCCCATGGCCTTGAACACGGCCGCCGTTCCGAACAGGTCGAAATAGCCCATGATGCCGGCCGCCGCCGTCGCGACGCAGCTGGCCAGGAACGCCTTGAGGGCGAGCTCGACGCGCCGCTCGCTGTCCTCGGAGAAGACGGTGGCGAAGAACATGGCCGTGATCGCGAGGTAGAGCGAGATGACGGCCCAGAAGACTGAATCCGGACGGTCGAGATGCGGGACGAGGGACAGGAAAACGCCGAGGCAGAGAAGCAGCAGGAAGGCCACCAGCACGAACGCGCTGCGCGGCAGCCGGATGCCGCGCGCGAGCCACAGCAGGATGACGTGACCGGCCAGGAGGTCGTATGGCGCCGGTTGGGTAAGATCGAAGCCGATCAGGACGACGAACACGGCGAGCAGGGCAGAGGCTGCCGCATCCAGAGCCCGGGCAACCGGGACGGCTCCGATGCCCGACGCGCGCAGAGCGGGAGCCGCTGCGACAGCAGCGGTGAGGGGCGCCGGAGTCATGGTCGAGCGCGAGGCCGAAACGGGCGCGCCGCTGTGCGAAACCGCGTCACGCTCGCCTGCACGCCATGGCTCAATACGCGTTCTCGGACGAGACCAGCGCGAACGGCGTCAGGGCGAGGATGTAGAGGTCGAAGAACACCGACCAGTTCTCGATATAATAGAGGTCGTGCTCGACGCGGCGCTGGATCTTCTCGCTCGTGTTGGTCTCGCCGCGCCAGCCGTTGACCTGCGCCCAGCCGGTGATGCCCGGCTTCACTCGATGGCGCGCAAAATAGCCGTCCACCACCTGGTCGTAGAGCCGGTCCTCGGCCTTGGCGTGCAGGGCGTGCGGCCGCGGTCCGACCAGCGACAGGTTGCCCTTGAACACGACGTTGAAGAGCTGCGGCAGCTCGTCGAGGGAGGTCTTGCGGATGAAGCGGCCGACGCGGGTGACGCGCGGATCATCCTTGGTGACGAGCTTGGCGGCGTTCTCATCGGCCTGGTCGATATACATCGACCGGAACTTGAACACCTCGATCAATTCGTTGTTGAAGCCGAAGCGCTTCTGGCGGAACAGGATCGGGCCGCGCGAGTCGAGCTTCACCGCGGCTGCGACGGCGACGAAGAGCGGCGACAGGACCAGCAGCATCGCGGCTCCGACGATCTTGTCGAACAGCCATTTCAGGACGAGGTCCCAATCGGCGATGGGCTTGTCGAACAGGTCGAGCAGCGGGACGGTGCCGATATAGGAATAGGCGCGCGGACGGAGGCGCAGCTTGCTCGAATGCGCCGACAGTCGGATGTCGATCGGCAGCACCCACAGCTTGGCGAGGATCTGCAGGAGCCGCGTCTCGGCCGAGATCGGCAGGGTGAAGACGATCAGATCGAGGCTGGTGCGGCGCGCGTATTCGACGAGATCGTCGACGGAGCCGAGCTTCGGATAGCCGCTGACGACGTCGGGCGAGCGGTCCTCGGCGCGGTCGTCGAAGATGCCGACGAGCTGGATGCCGATGTCGTGCTGCGCCTTCAGGGCGCGGATCATCGACTCGGCGAGCTCGCCGCCGCCGACGATGGCCGTGCGCCGATCGAAGCGGCCGTTGCGCGTCAGGCTCGAGACGAGGACGTGCAGGCCGATGCGCTCGACGAGCAGGAAGCCGAGGCCGAGGACGAACCATCCGGCCAGCCAGACGCGCGAGAAGTCGTCGCCTACCTTGGCGAAGAACACTGCCGCCAGCAGGACCAGGAACACCAGGGACCAACCCGCCACGATGCGCAGGGCGTACAGGAAGAACGATCGGAACGCCTGCACCGAGTAGACGCCGATCGCCTGGAACACGAGGATCGTCAGCGCCGCGGCTCCGGCCGTGGCGAGCCAATAGGCGCCGTCGAGCAGGAGGTTCGCGGCCAGGTAGATCTGGTAGACGACAAGGCCGGCCAGCATCACCAGCGCGAACTCGACGGCGCGGGCGACCCCGACGACGATGGCGGGCGAATAGCTCGGGCGGACGACGATCGGCGCCACGGCTTCCGCCGTCGTCACCGTGCGGCGCCGGAAGCGCATTGCGGCCGGACCGCCGGCAACGCTCGCGTCGGCGGCTGCACTGATGAAAGCTCGAATGTCGAATCCGCTCATGGCGCTCGGCTCGCGACGCCGTCCCCATCCGCCCGTCCCGCGGCGAGACTAGCGGCAGACCTTCACGGAAGCCTTAACGCGATCCGACAGACCGCGCCGCGCAGCGTGATCTAAGCCGCCGCGGCCCTGTCGCGTGCCGCCGCCCGGCGGGCGCGCGCCTCGGCGTAGCCGGCCAGAACCCCGTCGACCATGGCCGCCAAGGAGAACTGGCCCCTGACGAATCGCTGCAAGGCTTCGGCTTTCGTTAACGTCGTCTCGTCCGGCTCGGCGAGCGTTCGGCGGATGGCCGCGGCGAGGAGCGCGGCGTCGGCCGGCGCGATCAGCACGTCTCCTTGCGGGCCGAAGATCTCGGGGATGCCGCCGACGCGGGTGGCGAGGAGCGGCTGCGCGGCCGCGGCCGCTTCCAGGATCACGTAAGGAAGCGACTCGGCGTGCGAAGGCATGACCATCAGGCGCGCGCGGCCGAGGACCTGCCGGATCGGCTGCTGCGGCATGAACGTGATCGCGTCGGCAACACCGGCCGCTTCCGCCCGCGCCTTCAGCTCGCGCTCGCTTGGTCCCGAGCCGACGACCAGGAGCGTGAGACGCGCCCCCCGCTCATGCCGGAGCAGCGCCAGCGCGTCGATCAGGGTGTCGACGCCTTTGCCGGGGCGAAGCTCGCCGATCTGCATGAGGTCGAACGGCTCGGCCGCGGCCCGGACCGGCTCGAACTCGGCCGGCGCGAGCCCGTTATAGACGATCCGCACGACGCGTTCGGTTTCGCCGACGCCGGCCCGGAAGCAACCGGCGATGTAGTCGCTCTCGAACAGGAAGACGTCGGTGCGCCGCGCCATGAAGCGCTCCGCGCTCATGTAGAGGGCGTGGCGCGTCGTGCCGGGCGCGTAATTGAAGCTGCCGCCATGCGGCGTATAGGCGCTGATGGCTTCACCGCGCCGCGAGAGGGCGAGGCGCGCATACAGGCCGCCCTTGGCGCCATGGCCATGCAGCACGTCCGCGCGCAGCGTCCGTGCGATCCGGCGCGCCGCCAGGAGGGCCGGAAGATCGCGCGGGTGCGGATCGCGGCGCATCGGAAGGCGCGTCACCCCGAGCGCCAGATGCGGGCTGAGCGCGGCGAGCAGCTCCTCGGCGCGCGCGCCGCCCGTGGATTCGTCGCACAGGACGCCGACCGCGTGACCGCGTTCGCTCTGGCCGCGGGCCACGTCGAGCACGTGGCGGAAGAGACCGCCGACCGGCGCGCGGAAGACGTGCAGGATGCGCAAAGGATGCGAGCGGGCCGTCATCGACGGCTCACCCGTGACGACGGCCGGCGCAGCCGGGATGGGGCGCTGGATGTTCAGAACCAACGCTCCTTGATGAGGATCGTGTCGCCCGGCTTCATCGGATAAGTGATGGGCACATTGGCGGTGACCAGCCCTTCGGGGATCGGCCGGGTGATCTCGGCGTAGCTCTGGCTGGCGCGCGGGCTGAAGCCGCCGGCGATCGCCACCGCGGTCTGCACCGACATCCCGTTCACGTAGGGGAACTGGCCCGGATTAAGCACCTCGCCGAGAATGAAGAAGGGCCGGTGCACCTCGATCTCGACGGTGACCTTCGGCTCGCGGATGAAGCCCTTGCGCAGGCGCGTCTCGATCGCGCGCGCCGCAGCCTCCGTCGTGCCGCCGCCGACGCGCACGGGACCGATCAGGGGCATGGCGACGCGCCCTTCGCCGTCGACGGTGTAGATGTTGGACAGGTTGTCCTGGCCGAACACGATGACGCGCAGGCGGTCGCCGCTGGCAAGGATGTAAGGCCCGACCGGCTGGGCGTCGAGCGGACCGGTATACAGCCGCGACGGCCCGCACGCCGCGAGCGGCAGCGAGCAGGCGAGGACGAGGAGGGCGGAGCGCCGATTCATGCGTGGCTCTGGTGCGCGCGTCACGTGGCGCGGACACGCAGAGCTAGCCCGGTCATGGTTAAAAAAGAGCCTAGACGCCGCCCCGCCGGCTGGCCGCGCAGCGGCCCGGCGATGGGACGTCTTAACCGGCCGGCAACCTTAATGCGGTGTGATCGCCGCGGCGACGGGGCTCCCTGCGCCTTTATCCCGAGGTCCGTTCTCGATGCGCGAGCCGAGCGCCGTCATGCCCAGCCGGCTTCCGGATCATCCGGATCTCGAAGCGATCGACCTGGCGCAGATCTGGCGGGCGCTCGGGGAGCGCCGGCGCTGGATCCTTGTTCCGACGCTGATCGCCTTGATCGGCTCTCTGTTGTTCGTGCATCTCGTGACGCCCCGCTATACCGCCGAGGCGAAACTGCTCCTCGAGGTCCGCGAAAGCTTCTACACGCGTCCCGGGCAGGAGCGGGTCGACCAGCCCCTGATCGACGAGCAGGCGGTCGCCAGCCAGGTGCAGGTGGTCATGTCGCGCGACCTCGGGCGCGAGGCCGTGCGGCGGCTGCAGCTCGTCGGCAATCCGGAATTCGATCCGCTGGTCAACGGCATCGGACCGCTGCGCCGGCTCCTTATCCTGCTCGGCCTCGCCAGCAACCCGTATGACTTTCCGCCCGAGGATCGCATCCTCGACAACGTCTACGACCGGCTTCTCGTCTATCCGGTCGGCAAGTCGCGGGTCCTCGCGGTCGAGTTCCGGTCCAAGGACCCGGAGCTGGCGGCGCGCGCGGCCAACACGGTCGCGGACCTCTACCTCAATCTGCAGGAGGCCGCGAAGAAGGACACGGCCCGCTCCGCCTCCACCTGGCTCGGCCCGGCCATCGACCAGCTGCGCGCCCGGGTAGCGGAGGCGGAAGCCAAGGTGGAAGCGTTCCGCGCCCGCACCGGCCTGTTCGCGGGCGGCGCCAATACGACCATCAGCGCCCAGCAGCTATCGGACCTGAACGCGCAGCTCGCCCAGGCCCGCTCCGCCCAGGCCGAGGCGCAGGCCAAGGCGCGCCTGATCCGCGACATGATCCGCCTGCGCCAGATCGCCGAGATCCCGGACGTCGCTAACAATGAGCTGATCCGTCGGCTGACCGAGCAGAGCGTCAACCTGCGCGCGCAACTCGCCCTCGAGTCGCGCACGCTGTTGGCGCAGCATCCACGCATCAAGGAGCTGAATGCCCAGCTCGCCGATCTCGAGGCGCAGATCCGCACGGCCGCAGAACGCACCGTGCGCACCCTCGAGCACGAGGCGCGACTCGCCGGCGCCCGGGTCGAGAGTCTGCAAACGATCGTCGATGCGCAGAAGAACGTCGCCGCCGCCTCGGGCGAGAGCGAGGTGCAGCTGCGCGCGCTCGAGCGCGAAGCGCGGGCCGAGCGCGAGCAGCTCGAATCCTACCTGACCCGCTATCGCGAAGCGCTGGCGCGCGACGTGCAGAACGCGACGCCGCCGGATGCCCGGATCGTGTCGCGGGCGGCGGTGCCGCAGGTGCCGTCCTTCCCGAAGAAGCTGCCGACCATGGCTCTCGCGACCCTGGCGACGCTGGTCTTCGCCGTCGGCGCGGTGGCAGCGCGCGAACTGCTCGGCGGACGCAGCGCCGGCGCCGCCGGTCCATGGGTGCCGGCGCGCGCCGCCGACGCGCAGCGACGCCCGGCGACCGTGTCGGGCCGTGGCGCGCCGCCGCAGGGCTTTGCGGGCGAGCCGGCCCACGGCGCTGTCGCCGCCGGCCCGGCCGCGGCCGCCCAATCGGTCGAACGCTACAATTTCGAGGCGCTGGTCGCCCGCCTGTCGAAGGATGCGGCGGTCGACAGGGGCCGGCGCGTGCTCATCACCAGCGTCGAGAACGCCGTCGACGCCACCGACATGGCCAAAGGGCTCGGGCGCATGCTGTCGCGCAGCGGCCGCGCCATCCTCTTGTCGCTCGATCGCGACCCTGCCGATCCGGCCGGAGAGCCCGGCCTCACCGATCTCGTCGCGGGCAACGCTTCCTTCAGCGACATCATCGAGCGCGAATCGGGCGTCAGGCTGCACACCGTGCCGATCGGCAACCTCGGTGCCGCCGTCCTGCACAACGACGGGAGCGCCCTCGAGCTGGCGCTCTCGGCCTTCGACCAAACCTACGATTGGATTCTCTGCGTGCTGCGCGACAGCCGGGAGGAAGCCTTGCTTTCGCTCTTCGCCACAAAGGTCGACGGTGTCGTCATCGCCTCCAACGCCGACCCGGCGAGCGGCTCCCTGGTCGATCTCTACGAAAAGGCCAGGAAGGCCGGCGCTGCGGACGTCGTCGTCGCCCGCGAGCAGACGCCGGCCGCCGTCAGTATGGAGACGGCCTGAACGTGATCTAGCTGCGGGCCTTTGCCTTGACGCCGCGCAGCGCGTTGACGGCGCGCAGCGCCCACGGCCTGTGCTTGACGAACCGCTTCGCGGCGACGGCGCGCTGCGCCATGGCCGCGTAGAGCCGTCCTTGCGGCGTGACCGGAACGAAAACGTCGATCAACGGCTCGACCTCATCGCAGAGCGACGTCTTGTAATGCGCCTCGCCGACGCCGAGGTCGAACATCGTCCGGCCGATCTCGCATTGATGGCGGATGAGATCGGCCAGAAGCAGCTCGCCCGGACTGCAGCGGGCGACGTCGGGGCTGCCATCGAAGGAGTTGAACATGCCGCACAGGCGCCAGTTGTCGCCGGCGCCGCCGAAGGTGGCGACGATGCGGTCGCCGGCCGACAAGGCGTAGAGCTCGATCGCCGGCCGGCCGCTCGCAAGACCCGCAACGCTGCCCGCGCGCAGGAAGGTCTGCATGGCCCCACGGAACGGGTTGGCGATGCCGAGCTCCCGGAACCGGTGCTGCTTCTGATCGAGGAAGGCGGACAGGACCGTCTCGGCCTCCGCCGGGCTTCGCGCCGGCCAGAAACGGACAGTGCCGACTTCGCCGAGCGAGCGCCGTTTCTTGCGCATCTTCTTGCGCGTCTCGCCGCTGAAGGAGCGGGTCAGCATGCCCTCGGCGTCGCTGCCGAGCGCCAGCCTGTAGCCGACATCGACGCTCGCCGAGCCGCCGAAAGCCGCCAGCGGATTGGCCTCGCCCCGCCACGATAGCGGCTGGTTGCGCAGCACGAAGCAATCGACCCCGAGGCTGTCGCGGCCGGCTGCGACCAGCAGCTCCTGCAATCGGCTCGCAGCGAGTCGCGACGACAGACCTGGAGCCATGAGCGGCAGATGGAAATTGGCTTGCTTTCCGCCGACGATCGAGGCGATCGTCACGCCGTGCTGCCGCCGCACGGCCAGCGGCAGGAGGAGAAGCGGGCTGTCGTCGCCGCCGCGGAGCAGGAGCACCTGCATCCGGAAGCCCTCGGCTGCGG
>DASQLE010000161.1:0-4729 GCA_035630175.1 Beijerinckiaceae bacterium | reverse complement strand
GGTCGCCAAGGGCGTCGCCGAAGGCGACGGGCGCGGCGACCACGGGGCGCTGCTGTCCATCATCATGACGGTCGCGATGGCGGCGGCGGTTTGGATCGTGACGGCCGACACCGGGTCCTGGCGGGTGCCGAACGTGGCCCTGGCCGCCGGCGTGTGGTGGTTCGCCGTCTCGGGAATCCTCACCATTTTTCTCGGGCGCACCCTGCTCTACCAATCGATCGCCTCGATCGGGGCGATCCGCGCCTCGATGCTGCTGCGGCTGCGTCCGTTCTTCTCGGTGTTGCTGGCCGCCCTCATTCTCGG
Organism: Beijerinckiaceae bacterium; assembly: GCA_035630175.1. Classification (GTDB taxonomy): domain Bacteria; phylum Pseudomonadota; class Alphaproteobacteria; order Rhizobiales; family Beijerinckiaceae; genus JAJKJG01. The sequence goes on along the minus strand of DASQLE010000161.1, from coordinate 4,426 downwards.
CGAGACGGTCGGCGCGGCCGCGGCGGGCGGCATGCTGCTGATCATGCTGAGCTTCGCGCTGCTGCTGCGACGCGCCTTCGGCCAGCGCCCGCCGGCCGCGCGGGCGATTGCAGCCGAGGGGCCCGCTTCGCCCCTCGATTACCTGTATGGCCCCGCGTCGGCCTTCAGCTACGCGCTCGGCAACATTGCCCGCAAACATGCGCTCGGGCTCGTGCCGGATGCGAGCTTCGGCACGCTCGTCAGCGCCCTTACCGGAATCGTCAGCTTCGCGGTGGCGGCGCTGTTCGTCGAGCGCTATCGCTACGCGTTCAAGGGCGTGTTCAAGAATGCCAGCCGATGGCAAGTTGCGGCCGGACTGTTCGCCTCAGCCGGGCAGCTGTCCAATTTCGCCGCGATCCAGCACATCGAGGTGTCGCGGGCGGTGATGATCACCTCGGCCGAGATCTTCCTGTCGATGTTCCTGGCCGTCTATGTGCTCAAGACCGAGAAGCGTCCGGATGCGGTCACGCTCGCCGCTGCCGCTTTGGCCATGATCGGCGTCGTGCTGGTGGCGGCGGGTTAGTGGGTTTGCGATCACCCTAAGCGCGTGGCAACCGGATAAGCCGCGACCTTGCCACCCTAACAAGCTAAGCAAATCACTTTGTGACCAAATCGTGTCATTCTAAAGCTGAACACAGCTCTATTGTGACCGAAATATGTCGCAAGCAAATTTAGCCGGTTGCCAGGACAAGCAGAGGCACCGCCGCTCCGACCGTGAGCCCAAGGATAAACATGAGCGACATGTCGGCACCGTTCGCTTCTGGTGATATTTTGCTGTCCAGTTTCATGACTGTACTGCGTCCCATCACTTTCATTGTATAGCGGGAACGCAGCACATCTGCATGGGTTCCAGCGAGACTGTGGGTAAAAGCAAAGGGCCGGCAGGTGACGCGAAACCTCGCGAACGACACGTTCATCTGGTGACGCTGACATCACCGAAGCGAGAGCGGGATGCGACCAGGAAAACCGTGTCGCGCACGGCCGCCAACGAGCTTCGTCGAGGGCCGCGCCGTCCCAAGCACGGCCTTGGCTGCGAGCGCCTCAGGCGCCGATGCCGGCCCGCGCTGCGCGCCGCGAGCGCAGATTCAAGAGCGGCGGCGCGACGACCAGCGCCAGGGCGAGCGTCACCATGGTGGCGACGAGCGGGTTCGAGAAGAAGATGCCGAGGCTCCCCTGCGACATCAGCATCGATTGCCGGAAGGCGTCCTCGGCGCGGTCACCAAGAACGATGGCGAGGACAAGCGGCGCGATCGGATAGTCGAGCTTCTTGAAGACGTAGCCGACGCCGCCGAAGATCAGCGCTAGCCACAGGTCGGGCCGCGATGACGCCACCGTCCACGCGCCGATGAAGCACACGACGACGATCAGCGGCCCGATGATGGCGAAGGGGATGCGCAGGATCGCCGCGAACAGCGGCACCGTCGCGAGCACGAGCACGACGGCCACGACGTTGCCGAGGTACATGGAGGCGATCAGGCCCCAGACGAAGTCGGGCCGCTCGATGAACAGCATGGGGCCGGGATTGAGCCCCCAGATCATCAGCCCGCCCATCATCACGGCGGCGGTGGCCGAGCCCGGGATGCCGAGCGCCAGCATCGGCAGCATGGCGCTCGTGCCGGCGCCGTGGTCGGCGGTCTCGGGGGCGATGACGCCCTCCGGCTCGCCGCGCCCGAAATTGGCGCGCCGGCGCGAGAAGCGCTTGGCGAGGCCGTAGCTCATGAACGACGCCGCCGTCGGGCCGCCGGGCGTGATCCCCATCCAGACGCCGACCATGCTGCCGCGCAGCAGCGCCACCCAGTAGCGCGGCATGCTCTTCATGGTGGAGAGCACGCCGCGCAGGTTCACGCGTGCCTTGATGCCCTCGAATTTCAGGCCTTCCTCCATGGTGAGGAGAAGCTCGCCGATGCCGAACAGGCCGATGACGACGATCAGGAAGCTGATGCCGCGCAGAAGCTCGTCGAAGCCGAAGGTGAGCCGCAGCGCCCCCGAGATCGTGTCCATGCCGACGCTGGCGAAGGCGAAGCCGAGCATGATCGAGACCAGCGTCTTGGTGGGCGGTGCGCCGCCGAAGCCGATGAAGCTGGCGAAGGCGAGCAGATAAACGGCGAAGAACTCGGGCGACGAGAATCGCAGCGCGAAATTGGTCACCCAGCCCGACAGCAGCGTGATGACGACGACGCCGACGAGCGCACCGAAGCCGGCCGAGAGGAACGCCAGCGACAGCGCCTCGACCGCCTTGCCCTGCTTGGCCATGGGATGGCCGTCGAAGGTCGTCGCCACCGAGGACGGCTCGCCCGGGATGTTGAACAGGATCGACGTGGTCGAGCCGCCGAACAGCGCGCCCCAATACATGCTGGTGAGGAGGATGATCGCCGAGACCGGATCCATGTTGTAGGTCAGCGGCATCAGGATGGTGACGCCGTTCGGCGCGCCGAGGCCCGGCAGGACGCCGACCAGGATGCCGAGCAGCACGCCGACCAGCATCAGCAGCACGTGCTGAAAGGTGAGCGCGACGGTGAAGCCGTGGAAAAGCGCCTCGAGGTTACCCATGCCCAACCCGTCAGTAGAGCCCGAGCATGGCTTCAAGCGGCCCCGTGAGCAGAGGCACCTTGAACCACATGGGGAAAACGAGGCGCATGACCACGGCCGTGCCGAGGCCGACCGCAAGCGCGAAGAGCGGGCGATAGCCGCCCTGGAATACCATGGTGAAGAACAGATACAGGACCGCGCCCACATAAAGGCCGAGCCAGAGCGAGATGATGACGAAGGCGATCAGCGGAAGGGCGAAGGAGAGCACGCGCTTGCCCTGCTCGCGGGTCAGGAACACGGCTCCGTCTGGGCGCCGCTGCATCGCGGCAAGCACCAGGTTGGCGAGGCTGCCGAGGACGATAAGAGCGCCGATGCGGAACGGAAAATAGCCCGCCGCCGGGCCGGCATCGCCCCAGCCGATCTCGTGCTCGACCGCGCCCCACATGACGGCGGCGCCGACGGCGCCGGTGGCGAGCGCCGTCGCGATCTCCATGGTCGTGCGCGAGACGAGCGCGCGTTCGGTCATTGGTTGCCGCCGTTGCCGCGGGAGAAAGGGCACGGCTCAACGCCGTGCCCGATTAGAGCGTTCAGTTAACGAGCCAACCCTCTTCCTCGTACATCTTGCGGGTGCGCTGCTCGTCCTCGTCGACGAATTTCTTCAATTCGGCGCCGGCCATGTAGCGGCCCGTCTGCGAGGTGTTCTCGAGATACTGCTTCCATTCCGGGGTCTCGCTCACCTTCTTGAACACGCCCGCCCAGAAGTCGACCGCCTCCTTCGGCGAGCCCGGCGGCAAGGCGATGGTTCGCGGCATCTTGTATTCCGAGATGCCGGCGCCCTGCTCCTTGCAGGTCGGGATGTCGCCCCAACCCTTGCCCTCGGCGACCGCCTCGCCTTTGGGCAAACGCTCGCCCGAGAAGACGCAGAGCGGCTTGACCTGCCCGGCCTTCCAATGGCCGACGCTCTCGCTCGGATTGTTGACGTGCGACATCACGTGCCCGCCCGAGAGCTGCACGGATGCCTCGCTGCCGCTCTTGTACGGGATGTAGATGAACTTGGCCCCTGAATCCTTCTCGATGAAGCGGGTCAGGGTCTGGTCCGTGTCCTTGGACAGGGCGCCGGCCATCTTGAAGGTGCCGTTGGCAGCCTTCGCCGCATCCGTGAACGACTTGTAGTCCTTCCACTCGGAGTCGCCCTTGTTCCAGAGGATGAACTCATCGAACACCATGGCGGCGACCGGCGCGAAATCGGTATGCTTGAACGCCACCTTGGCGACCAGCGGCAGCGTGTAGAGGTTGGAGGTGCCGAAGACGAGCTTGTGCGGGTCTCCCGCCGCCGACTTGACGTAGACGAACGCCTCGGCGCCGCTGCCGCCGCCCTTCGGCGTCACCAGGATCGGTTGCTCGACCAGATTGTATTTCTGGATGATCGACTGCACCGTCCGGTTGAAGATGTCGGTGCCGCCGCCGGGACCGGCCGCGCCCAGGAACTCGACCGGCTTTGTCGGCTTCCACTGCGCCTGAGCCGGCGCCCCCGCGATCAGCGCCAGGAGGCCGCCGGCCAGGATCGTTGCGCTCGTCAGTTTGGATACCATCGTCCACTCCCTTGTTGTTTCGCTCGTCGTCAGGCCACCTTCTCGCCCGCATGCGCGGCAATCGCTGCCACCACCGCTCCCTCGCGCTCGAAGGCGGCGATCTCGTCACGGCTGAACCCGTGCTCGGCGAGCACCTCGCGGGTATGCTCCCCGAATAGGGGAGCGCCGGCCCGCACCTTGCCGGGAGTGTGCGAGAATTTCACCGGAAGGCCAAGCGTTTTTACCCGCCCGAGGGTCGTGTGCTCGACCTCGACCACCATCTCGCG
>DASQLE010000160.1:0-3518 GCA_035630175.1 Beijerinckiaceae bacterium | reverse complement strand
CTGCGCGCTCAACCCGACGGTCGAGGAAGTCCGGCTGGCACGGGTGCTGCGGGACGCCTCGCCCACCGCCTACCCGAACCGCCGCCTCGTCACGCTCGCGGACCAGGCGCTGGCGCGGCAGGGCCGCATGCTCGCGGCGGTTGAGGATATCGGCCGCGGCGCGTTCGCCGAGGAGGCTCAGGTCTTCGCGCTCCCGGCCCTGCACGCGGCGTAAGAGGCCATGGCCGAGGCTGCTTCTCCTCGCAGCGCCGCCGACAACACCCAGATCGAGCTTGGACTGAACGCGGCTATCGTCACGGTGCGCGAGCAGCAGCCGCAGATTCTCGTCGTACGCCAGGGCACGGCGGGGTCGGGCGATTGGGACGCTCTCCCCTTCGGTCCGTTCTCCCCGCGCGCACACAGGACGCTTGAGATCGGCTTGCGCGAATGGGTCAAGCGGCAGACCGCCATCGAGCTCGGCTATGTGGAGCAGCTTTATACCTTCGGCGACCGCGGCCGCCACGCCGAGCAGGAGGGGGCACATATGCTCTCGATCGGCTATCTCGCCCTCACAAGGGGCGAGACGGCCGAGCTTCTCGGTTCGCATTGGTCGCCCTGGTACGCCTATTTTCCCTGGGAGGACTGGCGCGGCGGCAAGCCCGCCATCCTTGCCAACGACATCGAGCCGCGTTTGAAGGCGTGGGCGGAGCAGGCGCCGCTGCCTGGCGAGCCGGCGCGGCCCCTCCGGCGCTCCGAGCGCCTCCGTATCGGCTTCGGCACCGACGGCGGCTGGGACGAGGAGCGCGTGCTCGAACGTTACGAGCTGTTGTACGAAGCCGGCCTCGTCGCCGAAGCCGCGCGCGATGGGCGGCGGGCGGCGAAACGCTGGACCGACCTGCCCGAGTTCGGCCGCCCCATGGCGTTCGATCACCGGCGCATCCTCGCCACCGCCATGGGCCGCCTGCGCGGCAAGCTGAAATACCGCCCCTTGGTCTTCGAGCTCCTGCCGCCGGAGTTCACCCTTTACGACCTGCAAAAGACGGTGGAGGCGATCTCCGGCACGCTGCTGCACAAGCAGAACTTCCGCCGGCTCGTGGAGCATGGCGGCCTTGTGGAGCCGACCGGCAATGTCTCCATGGAAACCGGCGGGAGGCCGGCAAGGCTCTACCGCTTCCGCCGCGAGGTGGTGCTGGAGCGCCCTGCCCCCGGCCTCCGGGTCAAGGCGGCGCGGGGCTAGGCCCGCTCGAGCGCCGCTGCCGGGCTCGCCCTTGTCGCCACCCATGCTGGATAGAACGATCCAAGGATGCCGAGGACGATCGCTGCGACCGCTGTCACGGCAATGAGACCAAGGGTCGGGCTGACCGCCACATAGCGCCCGATCGCCGGCGCCGCGCTCAAGGCCATCGAGCCCAGCACCCCAATCAGGATCCCCATCGCGCTGCCGACCGCCGACAGCAGGAAACCCTCGATCACGAGCGCCCCCATGATGCGCTGCTTCGACCACCCGAGCGCGGAGAGGATGCCGATCTCGCGCATGCGCTCGAGGACGGCCATGAGGAGCGTATTCAAGACCATGAGAACGCCCATGAGGAGCGCGACCCAGGCCATGGATGATGAGACGGCGCTGAGAAGGCCGATCATGCTGTCATTCTTCATCATGCCTTCGCTCTTCGTAACCGCGAGGCCGCCCATGGCCTCGATGGTCTCGATGACGCGATTGACTTCGCCTTCATCGTTCGGCTTCTCGAGCTCCATGGAGAGGAACGTGATTGCGCCCTTCCGGAACGTGATCTCTTGCAACGGAGCCAGGTTCACGATGACGCGATTGCGATTGATGATGGACGTGTAATTGCTGATCCCGACGATGCGGAACTTCTCGCCGAGAAGGGCGATGTCCTCGCCCACCTTCTTGCCGAGCGTCTTCGCGATCTCGTTGCCGACCACCGCCTCCTTGGCGTCGCCAAGCTCCGGCAACCGACCTTCGATCAGGGGCACATGCTGCCAATAAAAGCTGTCCGGCGCCCAGCCGGCCGCAAGCACGGTATCGTTGTTGTCGGTTGCGGCGAAGGTGATCAGCTGCCCCGAGACGGCGGCGACGCCGGGAACCGCGGCGACCTTCGGCATGAGATTCTCGTTGATGGTGCCGCCGAACGGCTCGGCAACGCCGCTGCGGCGCGCGGTGAGGTCGGCGCCCTGCTCGTCGAAGCTCTGTTGCACGTTCTGATGCACGCTATCCGACAAACCGTAGAGCGTTATGAAGCTGCCCACCGCGAGGGCGACGCCCATCATCGTCAGCAGCGATCGCATCGGACGGCGGCGAAGATTGCGAAAGGCGAGCTGGAAGTGATTCACGACGCCACCTCGCGCACGACCGCCGGCTGCTGATCGAAGACCGCGCCATCCTTGATCCTCAGCTGGCGCTCGCACCGCGCGGCGTAGGACGGCTCGTGGGTCACCATGACCAAGGTTACGCCGCGGCTTTCTTGCAACTCGAAGAGCAGGTCGAGAATCGCCACGGCATTGACGCTGTCGAGATTGCCGGTCGGCTCGTCGGCGACGATCAAAGCCGGATCGTTGATGATGCTGCGCGCGATCGCGACGCGCTGCCGTTCGCCGCCCGACATCTCTTGCGGCAGATGCCTGGCGCGTGTGCCGAGACCGACCGCCTCCAGGGCCGCATCGGCACGCTTGCCGCGCTCCCTCGCGCTGAGGCCCCTGCCGAACATGGCGACCTCGATATTCTCGCGCGCCGTGAGCGTAGGAAAGAGATTGAAGTCCTGGAAAACGATGCCGATCTCCGAACGGCGGAGATCGGTCCAGGCTGCCGTTGACGGGACGGCTTCGCCCTTCCAACGGACGACACCCGAGGTCGGCATCCTAATGCCGCACATGAGCAGGATCAGCGTGGTCTTGCCGCTGCCGCTGGCGCCGACGATGGCTACCGATTTGCCGGCGCCAATCGTGAAGCTCACATCTTTCAGGGCGACGATGCGGCCCTGATCGAACTCATATCCAACATGCTCGAAGGTGATGAGGGGCTCGCGCCCCGCGCCGCGTGGATTCATTGTGCAGCGCGCTTGCGCATGAAGGCGATCACTGCATCGAAATCGCCGTTGCTGGAATCCCAGACGGTGCTGTAGTCGTTTAGGGTGGTATTCAGAGCGCTAAAACCGTCGACCGTGACATCCACAATGCGGTAACCGTCGCCATCAGGACGAATGCGCCAGATCCATGTTTCGTCTTCCTTGCCCGGCGTCTCGCGCTTGCTCGCGGCGACCCGATCGCCATTCAGCGGCGGCCGCTGTCCGATAAACGAAAGTTTGGTGCCCGGCTCACTCATGCGCCGAAGATAGCCGCTTATCGCCTCCTCCTCAAAGGCCGCAAGCAACTCCGCCTGTTTCTCCGGCGAGGCGGTTTCCCATGCGTTGTCGAGGGTGTACCTCGCCATCCATGGCACGTCGAAGGAGGATGCCAGCAGCGCGCGCATGCGCTCGCGCGCAGGTTCTCCCGTGCCGTCTTTCATGAGGGCGTTGGAAGAT
>DASQLE010000159.1:0-4993 GCA_035630175.1 Beijerinckiaceae bacterium | reverse complement strand
GTCGATCTGAGCGCCCGACGTGCCCTTCGGGAAGACGGCGCGGGCGATGGCGATATGGCCTTTCAGCACGCGCGTGAAGCGGTCGCGCATCTCCGCATTCGGCTCGCCGACCGCGACGGTGCGGGTGATGTCGGTGGTGCCGTCCTCGTATTGGGCGCCGGAATCGATCAGGAACAGCTCGCCCGCATGCAAGCGCCGGTTCGTCGTGCGGCTGACCCGATAATGCACGATCGCTCCGTTCGGGCCGGCGCCGGCAATGGTCGGGAACGAGACGTCCTTGAGCAGCCCCGTCTCGGCGCGAAAGAGTTCGAGCTGCTCGACGGCGTCGATCTCGCTCAAGCGCCCGGACGGTGCCTCCTGCGCGAGCCAGGCGAGGAAGCGCGTCACGGCGGCGCCGTCGCGCGCGTGCGCCGCCCGGGCGCCGGCGATCTCGGCGGCGTTCTTGACCGCCTTCATCAGGCCGATCGGGTCGGGCCCGACATCGGCCGAGCCGCCCGCCGCCTCGACGCGCCGCACGAGGGCGACCGCGCCGGTCGCGCTATCGATACGGATCTTGGCCTTGTCCTTGGCCAGGCGGTCGAGGGCGTCGGCGAGGGCCTCCGGCCCGGCGATTTCGGCAACAGCGCCGAGCGCCGCGCCCGCCTCGTTCGTCACCTTGGCGGGATCGAGGAACACGGTCGGGCGGCCGCCCTCGGGGATGACCGCGTAACCGAGCGGCAGCGGCGTATGGGCGACGTCGCCGCCGCGGATGTTGAACGTCCAGGCGAGGTTGTGGGGATCGGATACGACAAGGGCGCCGACCTTGTCCTTGCCGAGCTTCTCGCGGATGCGCGCCAGCTTGTCCTCGCTGCTTTCGCCGGCAAGCTCGACCGGGTGCGCCCGCACGGGAGCGCTCGGCGGAAGAGGGCGATCGACCCAGATCACGTCGACGGGATTCATGTCGATCGGCACGGCCGAGCCGCCGGCATTCGCGGCGGCCTTTTCCAGTTTCTTGACGGCGGCGGCCGTGTGCAGCCAGGGGTCGTAGCCGAGGCAGGCGCCCTTGGGCAGATGGGCCTCGATCCAGGCCTCGACCTTGGTCTCGGCGAGCGGCACCGGCGTGATGACGGTCGTGTCGACCTGTTCCGGCGCCTGCAGGGCATAACGCCCGTCGACGACGAGGGCCGCCGTCTCGAGGAGGATCACGGCGGTGCCGGCCGAGCCGGTGAAGCCGGTCAGCCAGGCGAGGCGCTCGGCGCTCTTCGGCACATATTCCGATTGATGCTCGTCGGCGCGCGGCACGACAAAGCCCTGGAGGCCGCGCCGGGTCAGCTCGGCGCGCAGCTTGGCAATTCGGGCGGCGCCCTCCGCCGGGTCGCCGCCCTCGTCAAAGCTCTGGAAGCGGCTGCTCATGGGGCTGCCTTCATGCCGGCCGATTGATCACTGGATGGGCAAGAGCTATGCATGAGAGGGACAGTCATTAGCAATTTGTTAACTAGATACGCGCTGGACGCATAACAAATATGCATCGTACCCTCTGCCTAAGCCCCTCTGTTTGCATCATATTCCCTTTGTAAACAGGGCCAAGTCGGCTGCTGCAAGAAAAGGAAAAAGAACCATGATCATTCTCTCGGTCCTCCGCGGCGTCGGCGCCTTCTTCGCCTCGCTGCCCGGCTCTATCGCCGAAGCCCAGAAGCTGCGTCGCGAGTATCACCGGCGCCATCCCTTCATGGAATTCTAAGCCGTTCGGCGAATTCCACTTCGAACAGGGCGGGAACCAAACCCGCCCCGCTTCATGTCTAAGGTCGCCCAGCCGTCGAGGATTGATCGGCGGCGCAGCCGCAATCCCTGCGCGCCGTAGGCGGCGAGAACGCCCGGCACGTCGCCGGGCTGCAGTCCCGACAGGATCATCGTTCCGTGCGGCGCCAGCACCCGAGCCAGAGCCGGGGCGAGGCGCCGGAGCGGTTTCGCCAAGATGTTGGCCGTGACGAGGTCGAAACGGCTGGGCCGGCCGGCGAGGGCATGGCGCACGCCGGGCGCGGCGTAGAACGAGATCAGCCCCCCGACGCCATTCAGCCGCGCATTGCCACGAGCGACCCGGACCGCTTCCGCGTCGATGTCGCCGGCCACGACGCGCCGGCGCACGGCCTTCGCCGCCGCGAACGCCAGGATCCCCGTGCCGGTGCCGACGTCGAGCACGTGAAGCGGACGCCGCCGCCTGAGCTCGCGCGCGAGGGCCAGAAGGCACCCTTGCGTGGTGCCGTGATGGCCGGTGCCGAAGGCGAGGGCGGCTTCGATCTCGATCGCCAGGTCGTTCGCGCGGCGTTGCTCCCGGTCATGCGCCCCATGCACGAGAAAACGGCCGGCGCGCACGGGCCGCAAGCCGTCCAGCGACGCCTTCACCCAATCCGTCCGCTCCAGCGTCGCGAAGGCGGCGCGGTCCGCCTCGCCGCCGACCAGCGGCCGCACGAGGTCGCGGATGGCGGCCTCGTCGGGCTCGCGGGCGAAATAGGCCTCCAGCAGCCAGGCGGAGCCGTCGGCGGTCTCGAAGGCCGCGACCGCCGTCTCGGCCGGGTCGAACACCTCGCCGAGGATGTCGGTCATGGCCCGCGCCGAACGCTCGTCGGTCGTGAGGCGCATGACATGCGTCGGGCGGTTCGGGTGCAGGCCTTCGAGCATGCGGGGGCTTACCACCGCATCCGTCGGGCTGTCACGGCCGAACCCTCTCGCGAGCGCAGGGAGGCGGTCTTGTCGGGGTCCTTGCCGACGAAGCGCGTCTAGACGCGCCAGCTGCCGCCGCGTCGGACCATGACCGTGGCCCCGACCGGCACGCGGTTGTAGAGGTCGTGGATGTCCTCGTTGAGCATGCGCACGCAGCCCGAGGAGACGGCCTGGCCGATGCTCCAAGGCTCGTTGGTGCCGTGGATGCGGAACAGGATGTCGCGGTCGTCCTGGTAGAGGTAGAGGGCACGCGCGCCGAGCGGGTTGTCGATGCCGCCCTTCATGGCGCGCGGCAGATCCGGCTTGAGGCTGACCATCGTCGTGGTCGGGCTCCAGTTCGGCCATGCGCCCTTGCGGCCGACGGTGGCAGTGCCGCGCCACGAGAAGCCCTGGCGGCCGACGCCGACGCCGTAGCGGATCGCCGTGCCGCCCTCCTGCACGAGGTAGAGCAGGCGGTCGTCGATATCGACCACGATCGTGCCTGGCCGCTGCCCGCCCGACCAAGCCACGGTCTGGCGCCGATACCGGGGCTTGATCCGAGCCTTGTCGACGATCGGGATCTGGTGCTCGCCGTCGGGCATGGTGCCGGTGTACCAGGCGGACAGGTCGTCGTCGGCCGCGGCCGGCTGCGGCTCGTAACGCGCCGTGTTGCAGGCCGCGAGCGGAGCCGCCGCGCAGGCGGCGAGAAGAGCGCGTCGTGAAATCATCGGGCGGAGGTTCGATCTGCTGTCGGGCTGATTCTGTTGCGCCGTGAGTACCAGCCGCGCCCGGCGCGTTGGTTGCTGCAACGCCACAGTGAGGCGCCAACCCTCCCCCCTCCGCGAGGGAGGGTTGGGAGCTATCCCTCGATCCTCGAAAAATCGGCGACTTCGCGGGTGGCGCGGCGGAGCATGTTCAGGAGCGTGAGCCGGTTTTCGCGCAGGCGCGGGTCGTCGGCATTGACGGTCACCTTGTCGAAGAAGGCGTCGACCGCGGGCCGCAGCTCGGCGAGCGCGCGCATGGCTTCCTCGAAGTCGTCGCGGCCGATCGCGTCGGAGGCGGCGGCGCTGGCCTTGGCGAGGGCGAGGGCGAGGGCCTTCTCCTCGTCGGCCACGAAGGCGGTGACGTCCGGCATGCCGTCGTAGGAGCGGGAATCCTTCTTCTCCTCGATGCGCAGGATGTTGGCGGCGCGGCGATAGCCGGCGAGCAGGTTCTTGCCGTCGTCGGTGTCGAGGAAGCGCCCGAGCGCCTCGACCCGTCGCACGATCATGAGGAGATCGTCCTGGCCGGGAAGGGCGAACACCGCATCGATGAGATCGTGCCGCGCGCCCTGGTCGCGCAGGTAGACCTTGAGGCGCTCGGCCAGGAAGGCGAGGAGGTCGAGGGCCGCCTCGGTGGCGCTGTATTCGATCTGCTCGATCGGTCCTTGCTCATCGTCCGGCTCATAGGCGCTGAACGCCGCGCCCTGCTTGACGCGGTGCTCGACGAGTACAGCGACCACCGGCAGCCGGATCCCGTTCTCCAGAAGGAGCCTGATCACGCCGAGTGCGGCGCGGCGCAAGGCATACGGGTCCTTGCTGCCGGTCGGCTTCTCGCCGATGGCCCAGAAGCCGACCAGCGTGTCGATCTTGTCGGCGAGGGCGACCGCCACCGAGACCGGATCGGTCGGCACCCGGTCGGAGGGGCCGAGCGGTTTGTAGTGCTCCTCGATGGCGCGCGCGACCTGCGGCGGCTTGCCCTGCGCCTGCGCATAGTAGCGGCCCATCAGCCCCTGCAGCTCAGGGAACTCGCCGACCATCTCGGTGACGAGGTCGGCCTTGGCGAGATGGGCGGCCAGCTGCACGCTGTTGTGGTAGGTCGCGGCGCTGCCGCGGAACAGCATTTCGCCGACCCGCTTCTGCGGCTCGATGATGTCGCTGATCACCCGCGCCAGGGCGGCGATGCGTTCGACCCGCTCGTATTGCGTGCCGAGCTTCTCGTGGAAGACGATCGCGCGCAGCCGGCCGAGCCGGTCCTCCAGCCGGGTCTTGCGGTCCGTGTCCCAGAAGAACTTGGCGTCCGAGAGGCGCGCCCGCACGACGCGCTCATTGCCGGCGACGATGGCGGCGCCGCCGTCCTTGGCCTCGAGATTGGCGACCAGGATGAAGTGATTGGAGAGGGGCGCCGCGCTCTCTCCTCCCCCACCCATCTCGAGCTTGGCCGAGATTGGCTCATTTTTGCGCAAGTCGGAAACATCCGACTTGCGGTGGGGGAGAGTTGGCGGGAGAGTTGGAGAGGGAGGCGGTTCCGCCTGGTGAGCGGGTTCAGAACCCGG
>DASQLE010000158.1:0-15625 GCA_035630175.1 Beijerinckiaceae bacterium | reverse complement strand
CATGAACGGACCGGCAAAACGACGATCTTCGTGACCCACGACCAGGACGAAGCCCTCGAACTAGCCGATCGTGTCGCCGTCCTGAATGACGGTCTCATCGAGCAGGTCGGTAGCCCCGATGAGATGCAGGATCGCCCCGCCTCGCCGTTCGTCATGACATTCCTCGGGGATGCAGCGCGGTTTATCGCACGCGTCGCCCAGGGGCGCGCCACCATCAAGGGGAGAACGACCAAGATAGCCGTTCCGGATGGCGTCAGCGGCGAGATCGCCGTGTATTGCCGTCCCTGGGACCTTCGGATCGTGCCGAGGGAAAGCGCCGACGTGTTGGGGACCGTTCATGCCATCCGGCGCGTCGGAGCGACGAGACGCGTCGAGATCGATATCGCCGAGTGCGGGCGCGTCGAGGTCCAGGCCGAGCCGTCTTGGCGACCCAATCCAGGCGCCGAGATCGGCGTCAGCATCGAGCGGGCGCGCGTCTTTCCCAGTTCGGCGGTGTGCGATCGGGACCGTCCGCTCCCCTCGATGCGTCGGAGGGACGAGCCGGGTGGCTGCCCGGTCGACGACTGACCCCGGGATACCAGAACAGCGATTGTGCTGCAGCAGCGACTGAGAGATCGCCGGTAACGCGATCACCGGCGCGAAGGCTGATCACGGCGGCGCTTGCGGTGTCGACGAGCGCTTCGCTTAGCCGACCAGTCCTCGCGTGGCCGGCGCGAACAGCTCGTCGACGCCGACCGGCTTGGTGATGATCTTTTGCCGGAGGGCGTGCTCGATGAGGTTCTCGATCACCTTGCGGTTGGGCCCGATGCCGTAAGGGAGCGGATCGGGGAGGATCTCCATGACGCGTTGGTGCAGCTTGTCGATTCCGGTCGGGTTGTCGATGGCGCCGCCTTTCAGCCGCTCGAGGTAGAGTGCCTTCGATTCCGCAAAGGTGTTGAAGATGTCGGCGGCAAGCTCGGGGCTCTTGCTCAGACAATCGTCCTTGATCACCACGACGTGGTTGATGGGGTAGTGACCGCGCTCACGCAGCGCCTTCAGTCCAGCCTCCAAGGCGTTCGGGATGAGCGGCTTCACATCCGCATGCTCGAAGTCGAGGCCGATGGCGGCGGCGAGCTCGCCCGCGACGAGCATGTCCTGCATCGACCTGCCGGGCTCGATCGGCACCACGTTTTCGGGCGGCCGGTATTCAGCCACGTGCTCGTCGCCCGACAAGACCCAGGTGATCTTGGACAGGTCGACGCCGTGCTCCTCCTGGAGAACGGCGCGCGCCCAGACGCCGGTGGTGACGGTGTAGCCGCGATGGACGCCGACGCGCTTGCCCTCGAGATCCTTCGGCGTGACGATGCCCGCCTTGGCGTTGACCAGAATGGCGCCGTGGTGGAAGGCGCGAACGAGCGGCACCGGTATGGCGGTCATGCGCTTGCCGTGCTCGCGAGCGCAGATATAGGTGGTGATCGCCAGCTCGCAGACGTCGAATTCGAGGCTGCGAACCATGCGCCGGAAGGCGGCGATAAGCGGATCCACCTCGATGATGTCGAGGTGAACCGTCTTCGGCTTGACCCGACCTTCCTTGAGGGCCCGGTTGTTGCCTTGCAGGCGGGTGACGGCGCTCAGCTTCGGCAGAGCCATGATGGCGTTTCGCTCCGGATCGATGTCGCGTTCGGCAAAAGGGAACAGCACGCCACTACACCAGAGCCGGGTCGCCGGAAAGTAGGCTGGCCGAGGCTGGACTCGACGACGAGGATCGTGCTCTGGGGGCACGCCGTGCCGTGTGGAGTTCCTGCATGACCGCTCAGATCACCGGCCTCTCGTCCATGGCCACACGCCACGTTTTGGCCGATCTCGCCGGCTCCTACGAGCATCGGACAGGGCGTCGGGTCGCGATCCGGGCGATGGGCGGAGTCGAGGCGGCGCAACTGATCCGCACCGGCGCGCCCACCGATCTCGTCGTCCTCGCGTCCAAAGTGATGGAGCAGTTGGAAGCGGAGGGGCTTCTCGTCCCTGGCAGCCGAGCGGCCTTCGCGCGTTCGGGGATCGCCGTGGCGGTTCGCGCCGGCGCGCGGCGACCTCGCATCCGTGATGGTGAGTCCGTCAAGCAGGCGATCCTGCAGGCCGGCAGAATTTGCTACTCGACCGGACCCAGCGGAGACCATTTGAAGCAGCTCTGGGAACACTGGGGCATCGCCGAACTGCTCCGGGGACGCGCCGTTCAGGCGCCGCCGGGCGTGCCGGTCGGCGAGATGGTGGCGCAGGGCGACGCGGAGATCGGCTTCCAGCAGCTCAGCGAGCTCATGCACCTGCCCGGCATCGACATCATCGGCCCGTTGCCCGATGAGATCCAAGCCATGACCGTGTTCGTGGCCGGCATCGGCAGCGCGTCTCGGCAGGTTGATGAGGCTCGCGCTCTTCTGGCCGATCTGACATCGCCGAGCGCGGCTTCGGTCAAACGCGAGCACGGCATGGAGCCCGGTTAGCGGTTTGCCAAAGCGCGGCACCGGTCGCAGGTTCGGCACGGTCATCGTGCTGGGTTACCGCAATGCCGCCGTGGTTGACGCGATCCCGGCAAGCTCGATGACCAGGTTCAGGTTGGCGCGATCCGGCCTCCGCTCGCCGGCATCGATGCGACGCGTGACTTCGACCAGCGCTTCGTTGGCCGCTAATGGGGCCACGGCCGCAGAGATCGCCGGCCACTGCGGTTGACTCACGGAAGGTCGCGCCTACCATGCATGTGTTTCAAACGAAAGTTTGAGGATGCGGACGAGCAAGCCCCGAGAAAACGCTCCAGGGTCGCTGACGCGCGATCGCATCATCGAGGCCGCCAACGTGATGTTCGCCGAGCACGGCGTCGAAGGCGTCAGCCTGCGCGAGCTCACCGTGCGGGCCGGCGTCAATCTCGCCGCGGTCCACTACCATTTCGGCTCCAAGGAGGGGGTGCTCGCCGAGCTGTTCGCACGGAGCTCGAAGCCGATCGTGGAATGGCGTCTCGAGCTGCTGAGCAAGGTTCGCCGGCACCGGGACGGGTGCCCCGTGCTCGAAGACGTTCTGGATGCTTTCCTCCGCCCGGCTCTGCACGCGGGCAGGAGGCAGAACGCGAGTTTCGTCCACCTTCGTGCGCGGCTGGCGTTGGAGCGCGGCGAGGCAACGAGGCGGATCCTGAGCGAGTCCTTCGACGAGTCCAGTCGTCAGTTCATGGACGCCCTTGCGGCGGCGATGCCGGATTTGCCGCGCGAGGAGCTGAACTGGCGGTTTCACTTTCTGATCGGCGCGATGGTCTACACGATGGCGGATTCCGGACGGATCCAGACCTTGTCGGACGGCACCTGCGACCCGACCGACTCGGAAGCGGCGCTGGAGCGCATGGTCGCGGTGTTCGCAGGCGTGTTCCGGGCCGGTGTCTCGGGGAAGGTTAGAGCGAACGTGCGGCGTCGGTCGAGGCAAGTGTAGCCGGGGACACGCGATCGCCCGAGCAAAACAGGAGCCGGGGCCGCGGCGACGTCGCGGGATGGGCCGCAATCTGGGAGGGGTCGGCATAGCGAGGTCGCGCTGTCAGACCCTCGCATGAAGTCGGCGATCGACGGCCAGCAGGAGACTGCTTCCGACCGCTGCAACGACGGTCACGACCAGCGCGATCGCCATGATCAAGTCGACATTGTGCAGCCCGATGGCTCGCATCAGCAGGTTGCCGAGGCCGCGCTGTGAGGCGAACATCTCGCCGAGCAGCGTGCCGACGAGCGTCAGGGAGAAGCCGATTCGGAGCCCCGTGACGATCTCCGGCAGCGCCGCCGGAATCAGGATCTTCCACGCCATCTGCGCAGGCGAATACTTCAGCACGCGCCCGGTCTTGATGAACACGGGGCGAATGTTGCGCACCGCGTTGATCGTGAACAGCGCGATCGGGATGATGCCGTGGATCGCGCCGAAGGCGACCTTCGCCGACATGCCGAGGCCGAAGACGAGCAGAAGGATCGGGTACAGCGTCAATTTGGGAATCGAGTAGATCGCCACGAGCATGGGCTCGAAGACCTGGCCAGCGATCCGCGCAAAGCCGAGGACGAGCCCCGTGGCGAGGCCGACGGAAGTGGCGATCAGCACCGCCAAGGTGCAGGCGATGAAGGTCTCGTAGAAATCCGGCCAATAGCGCTGGGAGGAGATGAACCCAGAGGTGAACCGGAACGTCTGCAGGGGCGAGCGCAAGGCGATGTCGCCGACAAACCAATACAGCGCTTGCCAGACGATCAGCAGACTGGTGATCAGGATGACTGCCCCCCGCCACCTCAGCCAGATGTTCATGCCAGGCCTCGCCGCGACAGGATGATCTTCTCCCAGTAGGACAACAGAATGTTCAGCGCGATCGCGATGATCAGGACGAGGAGGATCAATGGATACATGACGGAGTTGTTGTAGTTGTTGTAGGAGAACGAGATCTCAAAACCGATCCCGTTCGAGGACAGGATGAATTCCGAGCCGATGATGCCGATCAGCGAATAGGCGACGGCGAATTTGATGCCGGTCAGCATGTAAGGCGTGGCGAAGGGGAGGGTGACGCGCACGGCCGTCTCGACCGGCGACATTTGCAGGACGCGCGCGGTCTTCACCAGCACCTTCGGAACTCTGTCGAGTCCGTTCAACGTGTTCACGATGACGGCGATCACGCCCAGCATGAAGGCGATCATGATCTTTGGCGCATCGCCGACCCCGAGCAGCATGATCAGAAGCGGGTAGAAAGCGAGCACCGGGATCGCATAATAGGTGGCGAAAAGCGGGTCGAGCGCCTCACGCACGATCCGGCGGCGATGGATCGCGGCAGCCAATGAGATGCCGACGGTCACCGACAGGACGAAGGCGACCGCCGAGTTCATCAGGGTTGACGCGATGGCGGCGTTGAACTTCCCGCTCGCCAGCACCCGGTAGAGATCGCGGATGATCTCGGAAGGCGGCTGCATCGTGAAACGACCGATCACGCCGATCCTGCAGAGGCCTTCGATGACGAGAACGGCCGCGACGACCACGAGAATCCGAAGGAGCGTCAGGTGTCTCATGGCGCCGCCCGATCGTCGCGGATCGCCTTGAGCGATTCCTCGCGCAGGCCTTTCCAGAGCCGCGCAGTGATCTGCCCGAATTCCGGGCGCGTCACGACCTCGCTCGTACGCTCCACCGGCCAGCCGGTCTCGATGATGTCGAGAAGCCTGCCAGGCCGCGCCGACATGACCCCGATCCGGTCGGCCAGCATCGCGGCCTCGTCGAGAGCGTGCGTGATCAGGAAGATGGTGGTGCCGACGCGGCGCCACAGCTTGAGCATCTCCTCGCCCATGAGCAGCCGCGTCTGCTGGTCGAGCGCGCCGAACGGCTCGTCGAGGAGGATCAGGCGTGGAGCCATGACCATCGTCCGGGCGATGCACACGCGCTGCCGCATGCCGCCGGAGAGCTGGGTCGGATAGCTCGCTCTGAACTCGGTCAGCCCCATCATCTCCAGCGCGCCCTTGACGCGCTGCTCGCGCTCCGCGCTGCCGATGGGCATGTTGCGCAGGCCCATGGCGATGTTGGCGGACACGTCCATCCACGGAAAGCACGCATCCTCCTGGAAGACGACGCCGATGCCCTCGGGGACGCGGCCGCGGATCGGCTTTCCCTCGAACAGGACCTCGCCTTCGGTCGGCTCGCTGATGCCGGCGATGATCTCGAGAAGGCTCGACTTGCCGCAGCCGGACGGCCCCACGACGGCGAAGAACTCGCCCGCCCTCAGCTCGAGGTCGATCGGGCCGAGAGCGTGCACGTCGCCCTCGGCCGGGGATCGCCGAAAGACCTTCGTCACCCCTCTGATGATGACGTCCGTCGTCTTCTGCACGGGCACGGCGACGTTCATGGTTCGCATCGGGCCGCAGGCTAGCGGACGATCTTGCGAATGTCCTCCGGAAGATAGCTCGTATCGATGATCGCCTCGAGATTGACGTTGCCTTCGATCGCGGCGACCGATTGCTGCGCTTTCACCATGCGATCGAGACCCGTGTAGTTGATCTGGCCGGTGCCCCAATACGGAATGCCTTGCGTCCTCGACTTGATCAGGTTGTTGACCGTCGAGCGGGCGACCTCGAGCGGAATGTTGTAGTGCTTGGCGACGATGTCGCCGGCTTCCGCCGTATTCTCTTCCATGAACTTGACCGCGGCCCGGCGCGCCCGGATGACGGCGCGCACGAAGTTCTTCTGCTTGTCGTCGATGCTGGCGAGCGTCACGCCGACCACGTTGGACAACGGCGGCAGCACCTCGCTGGCCACCGCGATCGCGTGATACTTGTCCTTGTACTGGGACCATAACGGCTCGGTCATCGGCGTCGCGTCGATCGTGTCGATCTCGAGCGCGGCGAGGCTCTCGCCGAAGCCGCCGGTACGCACCATCTTGACGTCGTTCATGCTCAGATTGGCGCCCTCGAGGAGAAGGCCGATCAGCGCGACGCTCGTGGAGCGCGGATTGTTGAAGCCGATGCGCGCGCCCTTGAGATCGGCGGGCTTCTGGAATTTGGAGCCCTTCTTGGAGAACCACGTGAACTCTGAGACCGTCTGCACGTTCTCGGCGATGATCTTGAGGTCGAGGCCCTGCTGCACGGCGCCGATCGCCGCCGCAGGGTTGATCTCGGCATACGGCGCATTGGCCGCCATCATGTTGCGCAACGTGGTGCCGCCGCCGGCGGACGTGATGATGTCCGTGACCGTGATGCCCTCGGCCTCGAACAGCTTCTTCTCCTTGGCGATGGCGAAGGGCATGCCGTTCGCCGAGACCCCGTAATTGGTGACGACGATCTGGTACTGGGCGTCGGCTCCCGAGGCCGAGAGGGCGAGCAGGCCGAGCGCAACGACCGCGCCAAGGCACTTGTTGCTTGAGAGTTTGCCGTGATGGTTCCTCATGCTTTCCTCCGTGGGGATTTTTGTTTGCTTCTCTCCAGTCCGCGCCCGTCCCCTCCATCGGGCCGCCGACCGGATGTCATGGCGCTGTTCCCGTTGCATGGCGGGTGGTGCCGGCGAAGCGCCTCTCGATCGCGCGCCAGCGCTCCACGTCCACTGCGTCATTCAGGGCACCGGCGACCTCGGAGGCCGACAGCATGGGCGCCATGTCGGCTTGACCGAGCCCGAAGGCGCGGAGTTCCGCAAGAGCGGTGCGCATGGCCTCGACCATCCGAAAGATGATCGAGACGGGATAGGTCACCTGCGAGAAACCCAAACGGCCAAGTTCGGCCGGCGTCAGCCATGGCGTCCCCGATCCTTCGAACATGGCCGCGATCAGCAGGGCGCCTCTCAAGGTCTCGCCGACGCGCCGATAGTCTTCGGGCGTGCGCAGGCCGGCAATGAAAACCGCGTCCACGCCGATCTCGAGAAATCGCTCGGCGCGCCGCAGCGCGGCCTCGATGCCGAGCGCGCCGTAGGCGTCGGTCCGTCCGATGATCAGGGTTTCCCGGCTGTCGCGGGTGGCAAGGGCGGTACGAAGCTTCAGCTCGATCACCTCCGGCTCGACCACCGCGGCCGACTTGTCGGCGCGCTGCTGCTTGCTGTCGCGAAGTTGGTCCTCGATCAGCATCCCGCCGACGCCGAGCGCCTCGTATTCGGCCACGGTCCGGGCGACGGACTTGACGTCGCCGTAGCCGTCGTCGGCGTCAGCGATGAAGGGCAGGTCCGTCGCCGCGGCGATGTCGCGAAGGCCGTCCGTCATCTCCTTGAGGCCGATCAGGCCGATATCGGGGAGAGCATGACGGGTGGCCAGCAATGCCGATCCGCCGACGTTGAAGGCGCGAAAGCCTGCTCGCTGAATCAGGCGGGCCGACAGGGCATCGTGCGCCAAGGCCGTAACGAGGGGAAACTCGGCGGCGAGCGCCTCGCGGAGCGTGCCCCTCGCCATGATCAATCGTCCCTTCGCCGACCGTGCGCGGTATCCCGGCCGCCTCGGTCCTCGACTGTTGCGGCCTTGAGCCCTTCGCTCGTGGTCAGCCGCGTGGTGTTGGGATCGTAGCCTGGCTCGACGCGTACATTGATCACGGCGACCCGTCCGTCGCGATAGGCGGCGATCGCCTCCTCGAGCGCAGCGCGCAGCTCCGCGATGCCCGTGACCGGACCGATCCCGATCGCGCCTTGCGAGCGGGCCATCATGGCGATGTCGATATCGGGATCGGCAATGCGCTGTCCGATCCACTTGTTCTCGACCAGCCGGCCACGCTGCTTTGCCATCCGCTCCTGATGGAGCTCGTCGTTGAAGAACGACTGGTTGTTCGACACGATGACGATGAGCGGAATGCGATAGTGAGCGGCGGTCCAGATCGCCTGGCAGCCCATAAGGAAATCGCCGTCCCCGAAGATCGACAGCGCCATGCGGTCGGTGTTCCTGAGGGCCAGGGCGGCGCCGACGGCAATCCCGGGGCCGGAGCCGAGTCCGGCCCCGCCGTCGATGCCGAGGTAATCCAGGGGATGCCTGATGCGCCACAGATGACCGGCCCATGAAAACGGCCCCCGGATGAGGCATGCCTTGCGCCCCTCCGTCGCGCGGCACACTTCCGCCGCGAGCTCGGGGATCGTGATCATGCCCTCCGCGCCGGCCCTCGTATCGGCCGGAGGCGTGCTGTCAGTTCGGCGGTGCGGCCATTCCGACGAGGGCTTGGCCGCGGTCCGCTCCAGCGCCGCGAGCAGTTCCGCGACGACCTGGTCGGGCTCGTTCAGGAAATGCACGTCAACGGGCGGCAGGCCCTGGTGGTCCATGCTCCAGCCATTGTGGATCTGCATGTCAACGGAGGCGTGGATAATCTTCGCCGCCACCGCAGCCTCGCCGAACGCCGCCCGCAGCGTGCCGGCGAGGTCGATCCAGTCGAGGCTGAGCACCACATCGGCTTGTCGCAGGATGTCCAAGGCTTGCGGTGTCGGGAAGGTTCCGGCAGGAGCGCCGTGCAGCCGATGCTCCGTCGGAAAGGCGGCGGCCGTTTTCAGATCCGTCAGCACAAGCGCGCCTGTCGCTTCGGCGAGGCGAATTCGCGCGTCCCAGGCTGCCTCCGCACGGCCGACGCGGCCGGCGAGAATGACGGCGCGATGCGCGCCGCCCAGCAAACCGGCTGCGGCCGCGACGAGGCCGGAATTGGGCGCGGCCGGCGCCGGAGGCTGGTAGCGCGCGATGTCAGGTAGCGGCGGCAGGCCGTCGATCTGGGTTTCCTGGAGCCCGGCGTCGAGGCACACATAAGTCGGTCCGCACGGCGCGGTGCGCGCGATCTGATTGGATCGGAGGAGGGATTCGACCAGCGCCGCCACGGAGGCGGGCTGATCGTCCCATTTGACGTAGTGGCGCACGAGCGCACCCTGATCCCGGGCCGTATGAATCCAGTCTATCCACGGCCGACGCTTGCTCGCGTCCACCGGCCCTGTGGCGCCGAGCAGGATCAAAGGCACCCGATCGCACCAGGCGTTGAACACGGCCATGCTGGCGTGCATCAGCCCCACATTGCTGTGGACCACGGCCGCCATCGGCCGTTCCGTGATCTTCGCCCATCCGTGCGCGATCGCCACGGCGTGCTCTTCGTGCAGGCACAACAGCATCTGCGGCATCGTGTTGCTGCCGTGATTGACCAGGCTGTCGTGCAGGCCGCGGAAGCTGGCACCCGGATTCAATGCGATGAACGGAACTTCGAGATGTCTCAAGCCGTCGGCGACGACGTCGCTGGCCCAGGACGTGTTGCCCCGTGCGGGTAGGGGGCGCTCGACGCCCGTGATCGGGTCGGCGGCAGCGCTGTCGTCTTGCGCGTTCCGGTCTGCCGGCACTGGTCCGTCCTCGTTTGCCGCAGAGATCAAGCGCGCAACGCGGCTTTCGGGCGGCGTGTCAGGTTCTCCGATCCGAGCCGGGCGATCGCTCAGGCCTCCCGTGCCGCTGCCCGACAACCCCTCACCTTCGTCCTAGCCGGTCTCGTTGAACGATGGCGGCCAACGACGCCGTATCGTAAGCGCTAATTTTGGTTCGTATGAACTTTCCTCATACGGTCTGCCTGTCAAGCCGGATCGCGGCCTCTGCTCCACGGCGCTGAGGCCAAGCTGTGATGGCTTGCCGGAGAATCTCCGGCGCTCGGCTCACGGTTCGAGCGGCGCTTGAAAGAGCCCGAGGATATCTCGGTGGCTGTCGTTCAGGCCTGCTCGCACAAGCAAACCTGGGCGCCCGCCCGGCGCGCTTTACTTGCCGAGCGCCAATGGCCCGGATGCCCGACTTGAGTGGCGGTGCGGCCGCAGCAGCCGGTGCAGGATGGCATCGAACAGCGTCTCGGCATCGGACGCGACCCCATGCAGGCGAGCGGCTTCCAGGAAACGCTCGAATTGCTTGCGGTCCTTGCTGGCCGATCTCCGTTTGGATGGCGGACTGTCAACTTGCTTGCGTTTGACGGTGCGTTTGCCGGATTTGCGCTCGGGCATGAATTCGTCCCTGGTGGCAGGCGTTTGGTCCCCGCCTTTTCTTGATGATACGGCGCTGTGCGTCGGAACAGGCCCGAGCGGCAACGAGCATCGGGCAGGCAGATAAGGGCCGCAAGCAGCATAATTGTGACCCGTGGCGCAGCGCCCCGTCGCTGATGAGTGGTCGGCCGGGTTCCCTGCGAGTCGGCCCTGCAGAACGTCCCTGCGCCGGCAAGTGCGGAGCCGCCGAGCGGCTCGGCCCGCTGCTCTGCCCGACCAGGTTGGACCGAGGCGCGGGTCTCTCTTCTATCAATTGACGCGAAGGCACGCGCGTTCGAAACCTAGCCCCTCTGGTCACTGCGGAAATCGATGATGGGCGTCATCTCAAGCGCCCGTCATGGCGAGATGGAGATTGCGATGCGTATGGGTTGCTTCCAGGCCGCTCTTCTTGCGGCGGCGATCGGCACCGGTGGATTTATGGCGACGGACGCCAGCGCGACGGCACGGATGAGCTCGAGCGACGCGAAGAAGGCGCAGGCCGCTGCCGCCGATGAGCGACATGAGCGCATGCGGCTGTGCCGGAAGCAGTCCTATGCCCGCATGCCCGGCGGCGGGGATTTCCCGTCCGAGGCGCGCTGGCGCGAGATCGAGCAGTGCTTCATGAATGGCGGCCGCTTGATGTAAGTTTTCTAGGAACACTGTCCTGACGCGGCGACCTGGTGGCGCCGCGTCGGGTCTGTGATCTTGGCATTGACTCCGAACGGCTGGACCTTAGCGTCGCCTTGTGAAAGCGGCGCTTGGTGCCGCAACGGGTGCAGAGGATTCGAGACGAATGGCCGGCGCAGTGCCCAACGCCCGAGAAATGCAGTTCCATCGCTTCCTGACGGCGTTGCGTGAGCGCGGGGAGCTGGACAAGGCGCCTGACACCTTCGATGCGGTCCTCGGCAAGCTCCTGCGCCTGCAGACCCGAGGCGAGCGCCCCAAGAGGGCCCGCCGGGCCCCGCCGCAGCAGACGCATTCCGGCGCCGCCTAGGTCACGATGCGTTTTGATGAATCCCATCAAAACGCATGACGTGGCGGCCGACCAAGCCGACCTCCATCACCACCAGCTTGAACGCGCAGGTGACTTGGCGGGTCGATCCGCCTTCGGTAGGATCGTGTGATCTCCGTCCAGGCCCTCGGATGTCGTGAGGGCAGTCACCAACAAAGGTGCTCGGACGTCCAGCGTAGTCGTTGGAGCCACCCGCAGAGTTCAACGCGAAGAACGACTCCCATGCGGACAGTGCCGGCTTTGATCGCTTCAACGGCAAAGGACCGCCGCGCTCGCTGCCGGCTCGGCTCCGTTCTGCTGCT
This sequence comes from Beijerinckiaceae bacterium, assembly GCA_035630175.1. Lineage (GTDB taxonomy): Bacteria > Pseudomonadota > Alphaproteobacteria > Rhizobiales > Beijerinckiaceae > JAJKJG01. The sequence continues at coordinate 3,871 of DASQLE010000158.1, read as the reverse complement.
GTCCGCGCTCGTGGCCCTTGTCCCGCAAAGCGCGCGAGCCGACCGGAAGCCGACCTCCGAGGAGCGTTCCGTCATCGAGCGCGTCCTGCGCAGCCAAGGGTATCAGCGCTGGGGAGACATCGAGATCGAAGACAACGGCCGCATCTGGGAGATCGACGCGGCGCTGGCCAGGAACGGGCGCCGCTACGACCTGAAGATGAGCGCCGAAACCTTCGAGGTCATCGGGCGGACGCGGGACTAGAGCATGATGCTCAACTTCTTGGAATCGATCACGTTCATGCGTTTGGATCGACTCGATCAAAACGCATCGTGATCTAGGCGCCATCGGCAATACGTCCGCGGCAAGCCCGATTGCCCTAAAACATCCCCAAGCCGCCGTTGATCTGAATGGTTTCGCCCGTCAGGAAGCTCGCCCGCGGCGAGGCGAGAAAGAGGATCGTCTCGGCGACGTCGTCCGGCGTGCCTTCACGCCTGAGCGGGGTGCGCTCCACGGTCGTCCGGCGCCCCTCGGGCGTGTTGAATACGTCGTGAAAGCGCGTGCCGATCAGGCCGGGCGCGACGCCGTTGACCCTGATGCCGAGCGGGCCGACTTCCTTCGCCAGGGCCCGCGTATAGGACACGAGAGCGCCCTTGGCCGCGGCGTAGTGGGAGGCGCCGGGGCCGCCGCCGTCGAAAGCCGCCAGCGACGACATCAGGACGATCGCGCCGGACCCTCGCGGCTCCATCTCGGTCAGGGCCGCCCGGCAGCAGAGAAACGCGCTGGTCAGATTCAAGGCGATCGCCTGCTCCCAAAAAGCCGGATCCGTGTCGACGCAGCGGCTGCGCTTGAGCAAGCCGCCGGCGTTGGCGACGAGGATGTCCACCTGGCCGAAGCGGCCGCGCGCCGCCGCGAACAGGGCGTCGACCGCGGCGGCATCGGTGAGGTCGGCGGCACGGGACAGGGCCTGCCCACCGGCTGCCTCGATCGCGTCCGTCACCTCTGCGGCCTCTCCGGCGCTCGTGACGTAGCTCAGGACGACATTGGCGCCGGCGCGCGCGAAGGCGAGCGAGACGGCGCGGCCGATCCCCGATGCGCCTCCCGTGACGAGGACTGTCTTGCCAGAAAATTCCATGCTGCACCCCACTCTTCAAAAGTCCTTGGGAAGGGTCACCGAATACTCGTTGTCGTCCTCGTCGACGAAGGACACGTTCCAATCGAAGCCCTGGTCGTCGATGAAATGCAGGATGCGCCGCGGCGCCTCGCGTGGATAGGGCACGAGCAACGTGACGAGACTGTGCCGGCGCGACGCCGGCACGTCCGCCGTCAGATGCCAATGCTTCGGCAGGCCTGCGATCTCGGCCTCGTCGACGCCGTCGAAGCCCTGCGCTTGCCGAAGGGCCGGCTTTCCACCCGTGCTGAGCACGAAGTGCCCGTACAGGCCGGCGCGGTTGCCCCGCACCCGGAAGGTCGCCGAGCCTAGCTCCATCTCGTGCTCGGCATGGAACAGCCACTGCATCGTGCGCGCTTCCTCGAGCTCGACGCGGTCGACGATCACGAGATACCGATCGCCGACGACATGCACGTCGCGCTGAACGAGCTGGACGGCGGCGTTGCACGGTCGATAGGCGGCGGTCGCATCGCCGCGCATGAAAACGACGCCGGCGCTCTCGCGCACCTCGACGAGGCGGCCGGCGGCGCTCTTCGCCGCCGCCTTGTCGCGCCCGGCATATTGCCCGATCCCGTCGATTAGGACGGCGTTCTTGGACAGGGTCTGGCGCCGCCAGTTGCGGTGCATCGTGCTGCCGAAGGCGACGTAATATCCGCTCTGGATGGCCAGATCCTCGCCGCAGGCCCGGAGAAGAAACGCGTTCTGGTCCGCATGGCTGTGGCTAAGGGAGCCGTACGGGCTGCTCTTGAACAGGAACTGCAGGTGACGGGAGGGGTCGTCCATGTGGCGCTGGACCGCCACCCAGCCGACATCGTCGAAACGCCGGACGGCTGGCAGATCGTTGGGCGATGCGGCTGCAACCGGCTGGCGGTCATGGGCGTAGATGAGGTCCTCGAAGGCGAAGTCCCACCACCCGTAATTGTAGAACAGGCCTTCCGTTCCCGGGTCCTCCTTCCGCACGCGCTCGAAATACCATTGGTAATGCGGGTTGCCGGTCGCGGCCGCGAATTGTCGGACGTTGTAGCCGACCTTGAGGCTCGGCAGGTCGCCGAGGGTGGAGTCGTCGCCGACGGACACGCGCCGCGCGCCAGGCGCTTTCGTGTAAAGCGGGAAATCCCCCGTCCGCTGGAAGAACGCGCGCCCCAGGAGATCGACGCCGAGATAGTTCCGCAGGAGGCCGGCGCCTTCCAAAAGATACGCCATCCCGGTCGTCCAGTAATGCGGTCCTTCGGCCCAGCCGCCATCCTTGCCGCCCCACGGCGAGTAGATGCTGAACAGATACTCGGTCGTGAAATCGAGCCACTCCTGGGCCTCCGGGGCCTCGTCGAGAAGCGCGATGCAGCACGGAACGAGCACGGCCGAGAGCGCCCGCACCGCGTGACTGTCGAACGGGAAGACATGGATGCGGGCGTGATCGATCACGTGCTCGGCGATCTCGCGCGTGCGCTCCAGAAGCGCGCGGCGCACCAACTCGCGTTCGCTCGCGTCCAACCTGTCGTGCAGCCAGTCGTAGCCCCAGGCCAGAGCCGTCGCGACGCGGAACGCGGCCTCATCGTTGTAGGCCCGGGACGTGGTGCCGTGGACATCCCAGGCGGCGATCGACAGAAGCCACGCCTTCGCCCGCGCCGCGAGCGCCTCATCGTCGAGGAGGCGTCCGGCGATCGCCAAGTGGCGGATCGCATACAGCGTTTCCTGGCATTCGATATAGACGCGCCGCCAGATCTCCGCGAGGCGCTTGTTGTCCGGATAGGGCAGGGGTTCCGCCGTGATGCCGCGATCGATCCACGGCGCGACGGATCGCTCATAGAAGGACTGGAACCCGCAATGGTTCGGCTCATGCCGGAGAGCCTCCGCGAAAGCTGCCGCCCCGTCGGGGCCGAGCCACAGGCGCGGATGCCGGAGATCGGCGCGCGCCCGTCTGTCCGAGGCGAGCGGAAGCGCCGTGACCGTCAGCCCGTCGGGCACGGCGAAGGAGCGGCTGCTGCTCCAGTTGCTGGCGACGACTTCCCGCTGAGGGTCCCAGACGGCGTAGCGCCACCGATAACGTCCCGGTGCGAAGGGGTGATGCGGGGTGAAGAAGTTGCGCCGGATGCCGGGATAGATCGTTGCCGCCGAGTCGCCGTTGTCCTCGCAGGCCGAAACGCGGATCACGTATTCGGAGCTCTCGTCGAGCGTCGGCATCCAGACGAAGCGCGGCGGGTTCTCGTGGACCTCCTCGTCGTCGGGCCGGTAGCGCACCGTCAGGGCGCCGGCGGCCGGTTGGTCCAGGAGGCCATCCTGGTTGCCGACGAGGACGGGCCCGGTTGCGTCGGCCATGAGATCGGTGTCCATGGAGCGGGCAGCGCTAGCGATACTGGCGATCGTAGGCTTTTTGCATGACGGCAAGGACCTGGTCGAAGCCGCGCTTGCTCAGCTGCGCCTTGTAGGCCGCCCAGTCCCCGTCGACATTGCGCGCTCCCAGGATCCAGGCCTGCTGCATCTCGACCATGTAGGTCTGGATGTTCGGCCATTGCCGATCGAAGATGCGGCGCTCGTCGACCGTCATGCTGACCCCGAGGAACTCGTCGATCAGGAAATCGCCCTTCTCGTAGAGCTCGATGCCCTTCAGGGCGATCTCGTCGGTCCATTGGCGCTCGTATTCGTAATCCTGCCAGAAGCCGATCGGGATCTGCGCGCCCGCTTCCCACATCTGCGCATTCACCGGCGCCTTGGCGTTCAGGATC
>DASQLE010000157.1:0-2077 GCA_035630175.1 Beijerinckiaceae bacterium | reverse complement strand
CGAGATGACGGCCGAGAACCTGCTGGTGCGCCGGCAAGGGCGCGGAACCTTTGTCGCGCGGCACGACGAGGAGCGTATCCTCTTCCAGTTCTTCAAGTTGACGCGGGACGACGGCGAGCGCCGCTTCCCGGAGAGCCGTGTGCTCGACGTCAGGGTTGTGCGGGCCTCGCCCGAAGCGCGCGGGCGGCTCGGGCTCGCGACCGGCGACAAGGTCGTGCAGATCGAGCGCGTCCGCTCGCTCGCGGGAATTGTCTGCGTGGCGGAGGGCATGGTGCTGCCGCATAGGCTGTTTCCCGGCATCGAGAGCCGCGAACTGCCGAACAACCTATACGAGCTCTACGCGGCCGCGTTCGGGGTCACGGTCGCCCGCGCCGACGAGCGTCTCAAGGCGGTGGCGGCGACGGCGCGCACGGCCAGGCATCTGGCAGTCGCGGCGGGCGCCCCACTGCTGTCGGTGGACCGGGTCGCCCTTGACGTCGCGGGCGCCCCCGTCGAGTGGCGCGTCTCCCTCTGCCGCACGGACGAATTCCACTACCTGTGCAACCTTCGCTAGCTCGCCGGGTGGCAGGGCGCAGGCCGATACACTACGCTCGATCGCGGAAGCCGGGCGCCTGCACGATCCGGCGCAACAGGGGACGATAAGGATGAAGACGAGATTCAGGCTGCCGCTCCTGGCAGCCGCCGCTTGGGCGGCTTTCACCGGATACGCGTTGGCGCAAAGCTTTCCGAGCCGCACGATCACGCTGGTGGTGCCTTTCGCGGCGGGCGGCCCGAGCGACGCCATCGGCCGGCTGCTGGCCCAGTCGATGTCGACGACGTTGAAGCAGCAGGTCGTCATCGAGAACGTCGCCGGCGCCGGCGGCACCACGGCCGCGGCCCGCGTCGCCAAGGCGGAGGCGGACGGGCATACGATCCTGATCCATCACATCGCCCTGCCGGCCAGTGCCTCCCTCTACAAGAACCTGAGCTACGACACCGTCGGCGATTTCGAGACCCTTGGCCTCGTCAATTTCGGCCCGATGGTGCTTGCCTCGAAAAAGGACTTCGCGGCACGGGACGCGAAAGAGCTTTTCGCCAAGCTGAAGGCGGACGGCGCCAAGATCACCCTCGCCCATGCCGGCATCGCATCGAACTCGCATCTTTGCGGGCTCCTCATGCAGCAGGCGCTGGGCGTGAAGGTCACCGAGGTCGCCTATCGCGGCACGGGACCGGCCATGAACGATCTCGTCAGCGGCCAGGTCGACATCCTGTGCGATCAGTCGACCACGGCCGTTCCCCAAATCCAGGGGAACACCATCAAGGCTTTCGCCGTCACCTCATCCGGCCGGCTCGACACGCTGGCGACCGTTCCGACCATGAAGGAAGCGGGCCTCAGTGATTTCGAGTTCGTGATCTGGCACGGGCTCTACGCGCCGAAGGGCACCCCGAAGGAGGCCGTGGCGGCGCTCAACCAAGCGTTGCGGGGAGCCGTCGCCGACCCTCAGGTCAGGAGCCGCTTCGCCGATGTCGGCACGCAGGTCTTTCCGGCGGCCGAACTGACGCCGCCAGCGCATCGCGCGCGCCTCGAGACGGAGGTCGCGAAGTGGCGCGACGTCATCGCCAAGGCGGGCCTCAGCGCCTCCAATTAGCCGTTCGGGGGCGATCGGGCGTGCCGCGCCGCCGGGCGATCAGAGCGCGGCGGCTTGGGCGCCGGTTTGAACGGAGCAGCCGCCCCCTCGGCGCGTGCCGACGATCTCCCCGACCGCCTCCAACAGCGCTCGCCCGCTGACGGGCTTGCTCAACCAGCGCGCGCCGACGAACGCCTCCGGGACGCGTCCGTCGCGCTTCTCCCCGGAGAACACGATAAACGGCACGTTCCGGTCGCGCAGCACGCCCGCTAAATCGTGCGAGGAGCCGTCGCGCAGATGGATGTCGATGATGGCGATGTCGGGCGTGTGCCGGCCGAGCCAGTCGAGACTGTCGCTGCACCGATGGAACGGGCCCGCAACTTCGTAGCCAGCCGTTTCGAGATCGTCGGCGAGGGCCAATGCGATGAGGGCTTCATCCTCGACAAGCAGCACGCACGCGCTTCGCATCT
>DASQLE010000156.1:0-4597 GCA_035630175.1 Beijerinckiaceae bacterium | reverse complement strand
CGAGGAGGCGCTCGCCGCCTTCCAACTCCTGTCCAAGCTCGAGGGCATCATCCCGGCGCTCGAGCCCGCCCACGCCCTCGCCAAGGTGGTCGAGCTCGCGCCGAAGAAGCCGAAAGACCACCTCATGGTGATGAATCTGTGCGGCCGCGGCGACAAGGACATTTTTACCGTCGCGGAGCATATCGGGGTGGGATTGTGACGACCCGCATCGAGGCCCGTTTCGCCCGCTGCCGCGCCGAGGGACGCGCCGCGCTCGTCACTTACGTGATGGCCGGCGACCCGGATCCGGAGACCTCGCTCGCGATCCTGAAAGGCCTGCCGGCGGCCGGTGCCGATATCGTCGAGTTCGGCCTGCCCTTCACCGATCCCATGGCCGACGGCCCGCCGATCCAGGCGGCCGGCTTGCGCGCCCTGAAGGCCGGGCAGACGACCGCGCGGACGCTCGAGCTCGTGCGCGAATTCCGCAAGGGGGACGCCGACACGCCCGTGATCCTGATGGGCTACTACAACCCGATCTACATCTACGGCGTCGAGCGCTTTCTCGTCGACGCCAAGAGCGCCGGAATCGACGGGCTGATCGTCGTCGACCTGCCGCCGGAGGAGGACGCGGAGCTGTGCCTGCCGGCGCTCAAGGCCGGGCTCGCCTTCATCCGCCTTGCGACGCCGACCACCGACGAAAAGCGCCTGCCGGCCGTCCTCAAGAACACGGCCGGCTTCGTGTACTACGTGTCGATCACCGGCATCACGGGTGCGGCGACTCCGGATTTCGGCAAGGTCGCCGGCGCCGTCGAGCGCATCAAGCGCCACACGGCCCTGCCGGTCGTGGTCGGCTTCGGCGTCAAGACCGGCGCCCACGCCGCCGCCATCGCGCGGGGCGCCGACGGGGTCGTGGTCGGCTCGGCCTTGATTAACGCCGTTCAGGCGTCTCTGGACGGGGAGGGCCGCGCGACGCGCGGCACGGTCGAGGCCGTCACCGGGCTGGTGCGGGACCTTGCCGAGGGCGTGCGCTCGGTCGCCAAAGCCAAGGCCGCCTGAGACCGGCTCGGGCTCAACCAAGGACAATGCCGTGACCGACACGCTCACCATGCCGGCCGAGGGCCATGCCGCTCCGGACTTCACCTTGGCAGCCGACGGCGGCGGACGGGTGTCGCTGAACGATTTCCGCGGCACGACCCTGGTGCTCTACTTCTACCCGAAAGCCGATACGAGCGGGTGCACCAAGGAAGCGCAGGATTTTTCGGCTCTGAAGCAGGATTTCGCAAAAGCCGGTGCGGCGGTCGTCGGCGTGTCCGCCGATCCCGTCCGCGCGCTCGACAAATTCAAGGCAAAATATGGGCTCGACCTTGCGCTTGGGGGCGACGAGTCCCACAAAACCCTTGAGGATTACGGGGTCTGGACCGAGAAGAGCATGTATGGACGGTCCTATATGGGCGTCGAGCGCACGACCTTTCTCGTCGACGGGACGGGGCGCATCGCCCGGGTCTGGCGCAAGGTGAAGGTTCCGGGGCATGCCGAAGAGGTGCTCGCGGCCGTGAAGGCGATGCGGGCTTAGATGGTACGCGTCATGGTCGGGCTGGGCCCGGCCCTCTCAGGCCGGAAAGAGGTGCTCCTGACGGACAGAGATCCTCGGGACTGCGCTTCGCTCCGCCCGAGGATGACGGTCGAAAGGTCATAATATGAATTGGATTTCCGAGGTCGTCCGGCCGAAGATCAAGACGCTGTTCAAACGCGAAAGCCCGGAAAATCTTTGGATCAAATGCCCTGAGACCGGGCAGATGGTCTTCCACAAGGACGTCGAGGCGAACGGCTGGGTCATTCCCGGCTCGAACTATCATCTCAGGCTCGACGCCACCCAGCGTCTCAAGATGACCTTCGATTCCGGCACCTGGCTCGACGTGCCGTTGCCGCAGGTCGCGGTCGATCCCTTAAAGTTCCGCGACGAGAAGCGCTACACGGACCGGCTCAAGGACGCCCGCGCCAAGACCGGCCTGCAGGACGCCTTCAAGATCGGCTTCGGCCGCGTCGACGAAGTGCCGATGACGGTCGCCGTGCAGGATTTCGGCTTCATGGGCGGCTCTCTCGGCATGGCCGCCGGCGAGGCTTTCGTCAAAGGCGCCGACACGGCCCTCGACAAGCGGACGCCCTATATCCTGTTCGCGGCCTCGGGCGGCGCGCGCATGCAGGAAGGCATCCTGTCGCTCATGCAATTGCCGCGCACCACGGTCGCCGTGCGCCGGCTGCGCGCCGCGCAGCTTCCCTACATCGTCATCCTGACCCATCCGACGACCGGCGGCGTCACCGCCTCCTACGCCATGCTCGGCGACGTGCATCTCGCCGAGCCCGGCGCGCTCATCGGCTTCGCCGGGCCGCGCGTCATCGAGCAGACCATCCGCGAGAAGCTGCCGGAAGGTTTCCAGCGGGCCGAGTATCTCAAGGAGCACGGAACCGTCGACAGCGTCGTGCACCGTCACGACCTCAAGGCGACGATCGCGCGTCTGTCGCGCGTCCTGATGAAGCTGCCAGCGCCCGCAGCGGTGCCGGATGAGCTGCCGGAGCCGATCGAGCTCGCCAACGCCGCCGAATGATTTCGGCCGCCGCATGGATTCGTCCGACGCGCTGATCGCCCGCTTCCTGGCGCTGCACCCACGCACGATCGATCTCTCGCTCGAGCGCATCGCCGACCTCCTCGCCGCGCTCGGGCATCCGGAACGGCGCCTGCCGCCGGTGATCCACGTGGCCGGCACCAACGGCAAGGGATCGACCATCGCCTTCATGCGCGCGGTCCTGGAAAGCGCGGGCTTCGCCGCACATGTCTACACCTCGCCGCATCTCATGCGATTCCATGAGCGGATCCGGCTCGGACAGGTCGGCGGCGGGCGCTTCGTCGACGAGGAGCGGCTGGTCGAAGCGCTGCGCCGCTGCGAGGATGCCAATGCCGGCCGGCCGATCACGGTGTTCGAGATTACGACCGCAGCCGCCTTCGTGCTGTTCTCCGAGAGCCCCGCCGACGTGCTGCTGCTCGAGGTCGGGCTCGGCGGCCGTCTCGACGCCACCAACGTCGTCGACGATCCGGCCGCGGCGGTCATCACGTCGATCGGCCACGATCACGCCGATTATCTTGGGCGCACGATTCCGGCGATCGCCGCGGAGAAGGCCGGCATCATCAAGCGCGGCTGTCCGGCGGTGATCGCCGCGCAGGATTATCTCGAGGCGGACGCCACCTTGCGCGAGCGCGCCGAACGCCTCGGCGCCGAGCCGATCCTGATCGGCGGCCAGGATTTCTCCGCCCACGAGGAGCGCGGCCGTCTCGTCTACCAGGACGACAAAGGCCTTCTCGACCTGCCGCGCCCAAAGCTGTTCGGACGCCACCAGATCGTCAATGCCGGCACCGCCATTGCGGCTTTGCGGGCCGCCGGGTTCGGCGATCTCGAGACCGCCGCCTACGAGGCCGGCATGGAGCGCGCCGAGTGGCCGGGACGGCTGCAGCGCATCACGCGCGGCCGTTTGCCCGGCATCGCCCCGCACGGCTCCGAGATCTGGCTCGACGGCGGCCACAATCCCGACGGCGCGCGAGCGTTGGCGGCGTCGATGGCCGATCTCGAGGAGCGCAATGCCGCTCCGCTGGTGCTGATCGTCGGCATGCTCGGCACCAAGGACACCGATGCCTTCCTGATGCATTTCCTCGGGCTTGCGCGCGAGCTCATCGCCGTGCCCATCCCGGCGCAGGTGGCGGCGCGGCCGGCGGAGGAGGTCACGGCCATCGCCCATCGCATCGGCCTGACCGCCACGACGGCGCCGGGCGTCGAGGCGGCGCTCGCCTCCTTGCACGATTACGTGTGGGACCGGCCGCCGCGCGTCCTCATCTGCGGCTCGCTCTACCTCGCCGGCGAGGTCCTCGCCGCCAACGGCACGCCGCTGACTTGATCACCTCCCCCTTGCGGGGAGAGGCGACGTTATGCGGCCGTCTGCTGGATCCACTTGGTGAGGTCGCCCTTGGGGGCGGCGCCGACCTTCTGGCCGGCCAGCTTGCCGTCCTTGAACAGCATGAGGGTCGGGATCGAGCGGATGCCGAGCTGCGAGGCGATGCCGGGGTTCTCGTCCACGTTGACCTTGGCGATCTTGATCTTGCCGTTCATCTCGTTGGCGATTTCTTCCAGGGCCGGGCCGATCATGCGGCAGGGCCCGCACCATTCCGCCCAGAAGTCGACGACCACCGGCTCGGACGATTTCAGCACGTCCGCCTCGAAGCTCGTATCGGTCACCTTCACGGTCGCCATCGCATCACCCTTTGCTGTTGTCACATCGCGTCATCCTGGGACCGCCATCGGGGTCCGGCCTGCGCCGGCCCGACGATAAACTCCGCGGACCCGAGGATCTCGGGACGAATAAGGCGCCCTTCTGTAACGAGATGGTGGGGTCAAGCCCGACCATGACGTCTGAGTAAGTATGAAGCCGCCAGCGGGGGGTCAAGGCGAGCCGACCGCCGGCTCACGGGACCTTGATGGCCTCGAGCGCGTCGTCGAGCTCGCCGTCGCGCAGCTCCCGCACTTGCGGTCCGCCTGTCCAGATTAGGAAGGCGCGCACCCGCCGGGCGGGA
>DASQLE010000155.1:0-2362 GCA_035630175.1 Beijerinckiaceae bacterium | reverse complement strand
GGACCGGCCGACGTCTATGCGCGCGTGATCGCGCAGCATCTCTCCGAAGAGATGAAGCAGACGTTCATTGTCGAGAACCGTCCGGGCGCGGGCTCGATCATCGGGACCGACGCGGTCGCGAAGTCGGCACCCGACGGATACACGCTGCTCGTCATGTCGAATACCCACACGACCAACGAGTCGCTGGTGCCGACCAAGCCGTTCCAGTTGATGCGCGATTTCGTGCCGGTCGCGACGCTGAACTATTCGGACCTGATCATGGTGGTGCACCCCTCGGTGCCGGCGAAGGACCTGAAGGAATTCATCGCGCTCGCAAAGGCAAAGCCGGGCGAGCTCAACTATGCCTCTTCGGGTCCGGGCACGCCGTATCACATGGCGGGCGAGCTGTTTAAGGCGATGAGCGGCACCAACATTGTGCACGTTCCGCACAAGGCCTCGGGCGAGGCGCGCAATGCCGTGATCGGCGGCCACGTGCAGATGATGTTCGACGCCATCACCACGATGGCGCCGAACGCCGCGGCCGGGCAGGTGAGGGCGCTCGGCACCACCGGGGCAAAACGTTCTGCGCTGACGCCGGACATCCCGACGGTCGCGGAGGCGGGGGTTGCGGGCTACGAGGCGACGATCTGGCTCGGCGTCATGGCGCCCGCCGGAACCCCGAAGGACATCGTCGGCAAGCTCAATGCCGGCATCAACAAGGTGCTCGCCCGGCCGGACGTCAAGGAGGCCTGGGCCAAGCAGGGCGCGGTTCCCATGGCGATGACGCCGGCCGAATTCGACAAGTATTTACAGACGGATATCGAGAAGTGGGCGAACGTCGTGAAGAGCGCCGGGATCAAGCCCAACTAGGGAAAAATTAACCATAACGGCTGGTAAACGCCTGCCGTTGCCGGAGCGGCATTAAAGTAGCGGGGATTGGCCGCCTGCGTCATACTGGCGCCGGATTGGTGCGGCGGATGTATGCGTTATGAACCTCGAGTGGCTTCCCGGGCTTGACCTCGCGAGTGGGACCTTCACGGTTCCCTTGTGGGTTGTTGGAATTGCTGCTGCTGTTGTTGTTGCTCTCGTCGTTATCGCGGTGGTTCGCTCGGGCCTGAACGAGTTCGGCTCGCTGGTGTTCCGCGCCGCGGTCATCGTGATCGCCGTTGTTCTGGGCTGGAGCTACATCCGCGGCTCGGCGGAGCGGGACAAGGCGGACGAGCGCCGGGCTCTCGACCATCGCGCCATGGAGCTGGTCAGCCGGTCGACGGTGCCGGGCTCGGCGATTGCATGCCTCGAGGCTACCAACACCGAAACCGTCGAGGGCGCCTGCGAGCGCGCGGTGTTCGCCGGCCCGGAAACAGTCGCGGCGGCGACGGCCTATATCGCGGCTCGCCTTACGCTGCTGGCCGATGCGCACGAATACACCGCGCGGCGCGATCAGGGTTACGAGTCGTCGATCGCCGGGCTGCGGCGCACGATTGCGGCCGACCGCTACGGGCTTGCCTCGCAGGTGCTGGCGACCCGGGATGGCTGCACGGCGGATGCCTGCGATGCGTTCGGGCTCGTCTATGACGACAAGAAGCTGCGCGCCAACCTGAAGGACCGTCTCTTCGACATTGTCGTTGCGCGTTATGCGGCAAACTGGCCGACGCGTCCGCGTCCGCTCGCGTCCACCGGAGCGTCCGGCCCGTCGGGGCCGAGCGTCACGTTTCCGGCCGGCTCGTCGATCCCGCCGGCCAGCATCATGAACTCGGATCCGCCGCAGGCGGGCGCACCGTCCAACCCGCCCGCGCAGACCGCGGCGCCCACGCCCGAGCCGCGCCCGACCAACAGCGCGCCGGCTTCGGCGGCACGCCGGCCCCCGCCCGCCGCCAAGAAGGACGGTTCGGCGCCACTGTCGCTGAATCCTGCCCCCAAGCAGTGAGCCTGAGGACAACCCGCTAGGTACCGTGCCATTCGGCGCGGCCTTGGGCTAAGACCTTTCCATGTTCGGTTCGGTCCTGATCGCCAATCGCGGCGAGATCGCCGTGCGCATTGCGCGCACCGCAAAGCGCCTCGGCATGTGCGTGATCGCGGTCTATTCGGAGGCCGACGCAGGGGCACTGCATGTGCGCGTCGCCGACGAGGCCTATCTCCTCGGGCCGCCACCCGCCCGCGAGAGCTATCTGGTGATCGACAAGATCATTGAGGCGGCATCGCTCGCGCACGCCGACTGCATCCACCCGGGCTACGGCTTCCTGTCCGAGAACCCGCAGTTCGCCGAGGCGTGCGCGGCGGCCGGCATCGTGTTCGTCGGACCGCCACCGAGCGCCATCCGCGCCATGGGGCTGAAGGATCAGGCCAAGGCGCTGATGGAGAAGGCCGGCGTCCCGGTGGTGGC
>DASQLE010000154.1:0-3296 GCA_035630175.1 Beijerinckiaceae bacterium | reverse complement strand
GGCGCTGCACGCTCCCGTGGTCGAATTGCACACCGGCAGCTATTGCGACGCGTGCACGGCTGGCGAGGACGGGCGCGTCGCTCACGAGCTGGATCGTCTCATCCGCGCCGCCGCGCACGGTGCCCGGCTCGGGCTCGAGATCCATGCCGGGCACGGCCTCACCTACGACAATGTCGGGGCGGTCGCGGCCATTCCCCAGGTGGTGGAGCTCAATGTCGGCCATCACCTCGTCGGCGAGGCCGTTTTCACGGGCCTGACCGAGGCGATCCGCACGATGCGGGCCGCCATGGACGCGGGACGATCCCGGATCGCGGCTTTGCCGCGTCCGGGATGACGGGAAGACATGATCCTCGGCATCGGCTCGGACCTCTGCGACATCCGCCGCATCGAGCGCTCGCTCGAGCGCTTCGGGGCGCGCTTCACGCATCGCATCTTCACGGCCGGCGAGCGGGCGCGCAGCGAGCGCCGCGCCGCCTCCGCGGCCTCGTATGCGCGCCGCTTCGCCGCCAAGGAGGCTTGCGCCAAAGCGCTCGGCACCGGGCTCCGCGCCGGCGTCTTCTGGCGCGACATGGAGGTGGTCAACTTGGCCAGCGGGCGGCCGACCCTCCGCCTCACCGGCGGGGCGCTGGAGCGCCTCCGGGCCATGCTGCCGCCCGGCCACGAGGCGGTCGTGCACGTCTCCCTGACCGACGATCCGCCGCTCGCCCAGGCCTTCGTGGTCATCGAGGCCCGCCCGGTGACGTGATCGCCCGCCGCATTGCCGGGCGGGGCGCGTTGCGTTAGACGGCGGGCACCGCAGGGGCCGCGTCGCCTCCGCTCGAGCATGATGTCTGCCCGAAAAGCCTGCACTCGGACTTGATCCGGGCGTGGACACCCGCTTTTCGGGCAGACATCATGCTCGACTTCTTGGAATTGATCACGTCATGCCGCTTGATCGACTCGATCAAACGCATCGTGGTCTGGGAATCGAGCGATGGACCAAGCCCGAGTTGACCAGAAAATTAAGCTGGGCCAGAAGATCAAGGTGGACCCGAAGGTCAAGAAGGACGAAGGCGGCTTCTGGGAAACGATCAAGGTCATCTGTCAGGCGCTGCTCATCGCCCTGGTCGTGCGCACGGTCCTGTTCCAGCCTTTCAACATCCCGTCCGGCTCGCTGATCCCGACACTCCTCATCGGCGATTACCTGTTCGTCTCGAAATATTCGTACGGCTATTCCAAGCATTCGATTCCGTTCAGCCCGCCCATCTTCTCGGGGAGGCTGTGGGGCTCCGAGCCGACACGCGGCGAGATCGCCGTCTTCAAGCTGCCGAAGGACAATTCGACCGACTACATCAAGCGCGTCATCGGCCTGCCGGGCGACCGCATCCAGGTGATCCGCGGCATCCTCCACATCAACGGCACGCCCGTGAAACGCGAGCGCATCCAGGATTTCGTGACCCAGGACCCCTACGGCCGCCCGCTGTCGGCGCCGCAATACCGCGAGACCTTGCCGGGCGGGGTCACGCACAACATCATCGAGGTCAACGACGACCGCGGCTATTGGGACAACACCGAGGTGTATACGGTGCCGCCCGGCCATTACTTCATGATGGGTGACAACCGCGACAACTCGACCGACTCCCGCGACGAGTCGAGCGTCGGCTTCGTGCCGTTCGAGAACCTGGTCGGCCGCGCCGAGGTCATCTTCTTCTCGATCGACGAGAGCGCCTCCGCCTGGCAGATCTGGCAATGGCCCTGGACGGTGCGCTGGAGCCGGCTCTTCGACTCAATCCGCTGAACGATGGCGCGCCGCAAGGTCGATACCGCGCCGCTCGAGGATCGCCTCGGGCATCAGTTCAAGGACAAGCATCTCCTCGCCTGCGCGCTCACCCATGTCAGCGCCGCGGGCGGCGCCGCGGGGCGCTCGCAGAACTACCAGAGGCTGGAGTTCCTCGGCGACCGCGTGCTCGGGCTGGTCGTCGCCGAGATGCTGTTCGCCACTTTCCCGGATGCCGGCGAAGGCGAGCTGTCGCAGCGCCTGTCGGAGCTCGTCCGGCGCGACACCTGCGCCGACGTCGCCCTGGCCTGGGACGTCGGGCCCTACCTGAAGCTCGGGGGCGGTGACGTGCAGTCGGGCGGCCGCCACAGCCGGCCCATCCTGGCGGATGTCTGCGAGTCGCTCATCGGCGCCGTATTCCTCGACGGCGGCTACGATGCCGCCAGGGGCCTGATCGAACGCGCTTTCGGCGAGCGCATGACGATCGGGCGGCAGCCGCTGCGCGATGCCAAGACGGTGCTGCAGGAATGGGCGCAGGGGCGGGGGCTGCCGACGCCGATCTACCATCTCGTCGAGCGAAGCGGGCCCGATCACGCCCCGCGCTTCAGCGTCGAGGCGCGGGTCGGCACGCTGGACGTTGCGAGCGGGTCGGCGGCGACGAAACGGGAGGCGGAACGGGACGCCGCCAAGAACCTCCTCCTGCGCGAGCGGGTGTGGCCGGAGCCGCCGCATGGCTGAGGCGGGCGCCGGGCCGACGCGCTGCGGCTTCGTCGCCCTGATCGGGGCGCCGAATGCCGGCAAGTCGACGCTGCTCAATGTGCTTGTCGGCTCCAAGGTCTCGATCGTCTCGCGCAAGGCGCAGACGACGCGGGCCATCGTGCGCGGCATCGCGGTCGAGGGCGCGGCGCAGATCGTCTTCGTCGACACGCCCGGCATCTTCAAGCCGAAGCGGCGTCTCGACCGGGCCATGGTGACGAGCGCCTGGGGCGGAGCCGGCGACGCCGACGCGGTCGCGCTGCTGCTCGACGTGCGCAAGGGGCTGGACGAGGAAAGCGAGGCCATCCTCGGCCGGTTGCCCGAGCTGCGCCAGCCGAAGATCCTCATCCTCAACAAGATCGACGTGATCGAGCGCGCAAAACTGCTCGGCCTGGCCGCCGAGCTCAACGCGCGCCTGCCCTTCGCCCACACCTTCATGGTCTCGGCCCTGACCGGCGACGGCATCGCCGATCTGAGGCGCCAGCTGGCGGCGATGATGCCGGAAGGCCCGTGGCTCTATCCGGAGGACCAGATATCGGATGCGCCGCTGCGCATGCTCGCCGCCGAGATCACGCGCGAGAAGATCTTCGAGCGCCTGCACGAGGAGCTGCCCTACCAATCGACGGTCGAGACCGACCAGTGGCAGGAACGGCCCGACGGTTCCGTGCGCATCGAGCAGACCGTCTTCGTGGAGCGCGAGAGCCAGCGCAAGATCGCGCTCGGCAAGGGCGGCCAGACCATCAAGGCGATCGGCCAAGCGGCGCGCCGGGAGATCGCCGAGATC
>DASQLE010000153.1:0-3489 GCA_035630175.1 Beijerinckiaceae bacterium | reverse complement strand
GACAGTCTAGAGGCGCTGCAGCGTGCAGTTGGTCTCGATCAGCGACGCGGTCGATCCGGGCGGGGTGCGGCGAACGACATTGGTCTGCTTGTAGCCGTTCTTCTCGCACGAGACGCTGACCTCATCCGGACGCGCCTCCTTGCTGATGTGCGTGCGGTAGAGCCCAAGCACGTTCGTCTTGAGCACGATGGCCTCACCGGCCTTCGGCTGCAAGGCGACGCGGGCGTCGGGCACCGGCGAACCCCGTGCATCGCGCACGAAGCCGAAATAGGCCGGACCTTTGCCCTCGGCGTCGGCCGCCGCGTCGTAATCGCCGTCGCCGGCCGTCGCCGCCGTTGCGGCCGCGAAGGTCATCAGTGCCAAAGCCGCCATCGCTCGCAACAGGATCGACATAGCTGCCTCCTCGGTCGAATGCAGAATAACCCCATCCGCCGCGTCCTGGAACATCGCCCACCTACCACCGCCAAAAGAACCTCAGCGCGTAGATCAGGAGCGGAATTGCCGCCAAGGGAACGATCCACACGAGGGCCAGGGGTATCTTGCTCGTGACCCGGTCCGGGAGAGCGGTGGCGGCGACGCCGAGAAGCGCGGCGCCGATCAACGTATTCGCCGTCCAGCCATACCAATGCATGGCGGGCCCTTCGTCCCGCACCGCAGGGGCCCAACCGAAGTCGATCCGGTTCGTTCCGGGATGATAGGTGAAGAGCGGCCAATTCGCCATTTCGCAGATCACGTAGAGGATCGGCGTCGTGATGGCGAACACCGTGGCGAAGGTGCGGAAAGCTGTCGAGGCGGCGCGTGAGGAGGTCGAAGACGCGGAGGTTTTGGTCGCCGCCGTGCTCATGAGCCGAACCCTCGGACGTTGTTGACCACGTGCCCGACCAGGAACATGTACCAACCCATCGCGGCGAGACAGGCGGTGAGCCATTTGCGCGGACCGTCGTAGTCCGCATTGCGGGCATTCCTCCAGAAGTACCAGTAGATCGGCAGCAATCCGAGCCCGATCGACGCGAGATGCTCCTTCATCTCGAAGGCGCCCTGCGTCTTCCAGAATCCTTCCTGCTCGATGGGGATGCGGATGGTGATGCGGTATTTGCTGTAGATCCACGCTCCGAAGATGAACGTCGCGATCCATAGAAAGCACACGGCGCTCGCATAACCCGCCCCGTGCACGGCGCGAAAACGGGTGACGAAGCTCGGCGTCCCGGCGACCTGCCGCACGGGCATGAGGACGGACACGGCCTGGTGCGTGAGGGCACCGAGAAGGGCCACGGCGAGCAGCCCGTGCACGATCAACAGGATTGTCCAGAACGTGTTCACAGACACATAGTCGAGCAGGGCATCCATGGAGCGACTCTCGGTGGCACCTTGCCGGCGTGATGATGGGCTGAGGACGGGGTCAGTCCAGATTAACGCCGCAGCCGAGAACCGCCAGAGCCGAGGCCGGCTAAGCGCGCCCTCATCCCTCTCCCGTGCGGGAGAGGGGTAGGGGTGAGGGCTGAACGGCGCCGGAGAAGGCGTTGCGGAGTCGCTGCGCCCACTGGTCGGGCCTGACCTCACCCGGTCGCTGCCGCGAGTCGGCCCTCTCCCGTCCGGGAGAGGGATCGGCTAGCGTTTAGTGATGAGCGCGACCCTCCCCACCCTCGCCCGTTCGGCGGCGCGTTTCGGGCTCGGCGTCGTCTATCCGCCGACCTGCATCGCCTGCGCGGCGGCGACCGGCGAGCCGCACACCTTGTGCGCGCGCTGCTGGAGCGAGATGCGCTTCATCGAGCGGCCTTTCTGCGAGCGCCTCGGCACGCCGTTCGAGGTTGATCTCGGGGTCGCGCTGCTGTCGCCGGCCGCCATCGCCGATCCGCCCGTGTTCCGGCGCGCCCGCGCCGTCGCCCGTTACGACGAGACCGCGCGCCGGCTCGTGCACCGGCTCAAATACGGCGACCGCGTCGAGCTGGCGCGGGCGCTCGGCGCCATGATGGCCCGTGCCGGGGCGGAGCTCCTGCTCGACGCGGACGTGATCGTCCCGGTCCCGCTGCACCGCTCGCGCCTGTGGTGGCGGCGCTTCAACCAGGCGATGGCCCTCGCGGGGGCCCTCTCGCGAACCAGCGGCGTCCGGTGCGATCCGTTCCTGCTCGCGCGCGTCAAGCGCACCCGCAGCCAGGTCGGCCTGACCAGGACCCAGCGCGGCGACAACCTGCAGGGCGCCTTCCGGGTGCCGGCCGACGCGAAGCCGCATCTGGCGGGCAAGCGGGTTGTCCTCGTCGACGACGTGGTGACCACCGGCGCCACCGCCAATGCCTGCTCGCGCGCGCTGCTGCGCGCCGGCGCCGAATCCGTCGACGTGCTCTCGTTCGCCCGCGTCGTCACGGCCGGCTGAACCGTCGCGGCCGCCCGGCGTTGTGACCGCAAGGTGCTTTTTCTTCGCCAACGGGGACCCCGAACCGATGCCTCTCGTCACCATCTACACCAAGGCCTGGTGCCCCTATTGCCTCGCCGCCAAGGAGCTTCTGGGCCAGAAGGGCGTCGAGTTCACCGAGTTCGAGATCACGCGCGAGCCGGGCAAGCGCCAGGAGATGCTGGCGAAGGCGGGCGGCCGCTCGACGGTGCCGCAGATCTTCATCGGCGAGCGCCATGTCGGGGGGTGCGACGACCTTTATGCCCTCGACAGCCGCGGCGAGCTCGACCGGATGCTGGCGGCCTGATCCGCTCTCTGGCTCGACCCCGAGAAGCCGGCTAGGATCGGGTCATGGCCTCAAGTGATCGCTTCATCGCCGCCTGCGTCCAGATGCGCTCCGGGCGCGATCCGCTCGCCAACCGCGACGCAGCGGTCGCCCTCGTGCGCGAAGCCGCCGGGCAAGGCGCCGATTACGTGCAGACGCCGGAGATGACCTCGCTCGTCGAGCGCTCCCGCGCCGCCCTGTTCGACAAGGTCGGTCCCGAGGAGCGCGACCCGACCCTCGCCGCCCTGCGCGAGGTCGCCCGCGAGCGGCGCGTCGTCGTGCATGTCGGCTCGATCGCGGTGCGCGCCGGCGACAAGATCGCCAACCGCGCCTTCGTCGTCGATGCCGACGGCGACATCGTCGCCTCCTACGACAAGATCCACCTGTTCGACGTCGACCTGCCCGGCGGCGAGAGCTGGCGCGAATCGGCCACCTATACGGGCGGCGAGCGGGCCGTGCTCGCGGAGACGCCTTGGGGACTGCTCGGCCTGACGATCTGCTACGACGTGCGCTTTCCCGCCCTCTACCGGGCGCTGGCCGAGGGCGGGGCGTCGTTCCTGTCCGCGCCCGCCTGTTTCACGCGGCAGACCGGCGAGGCGCATTGGCATGTGCTGCACCGGGCGCGCGCGGTCGAGACGGGCTCGTTCATGATCTCCGCCGCTCAGGGCGGCGTTCACGAGGACGGCCGCGAGACCTTCGGGCATTCCCTGATCGTCGACCCCTGGGGCCGCGTCCTCGCCGAGGCGGGAACCGAGCCGGGCGTGATCCTGGCCGA
>DASQLE010000152.1:0-3176 GCA_035630175.1 Beijerinckiaceae bacterium | reverse complement strand
GGCGTGTAGCCGTTGTCGAGCGCCGCCGCGTAGACGAAGGGCTTGAACGAGGAGCCGGGCTGGCGCAGGGCCTGCGTCGCGCGGTTGAACTCGCTCTGGTCGAAGGAGAAACCGCCGACCATGGCGTGGATGCGGCCGGTGAACGGGTCCATGGCGACAAAGGCGCCGGACACGTCGGGTACTTGGCGGAGGCGGAACTGGCCCTTGCCGTCGAGCGGCTCGACATAGACCACGTCGCCCGCGGAAACGGCCTGCTGGACCGAGCGCCGGGCCCACTTGACGCCGTCGGCCGTGATCACGCCGAGCTCGCGCTCGCGCCCGATCTGGCCGGACGGCTCGCGCTTCGGCTGCAGGCCGATGCGCGCCTGCCCGCCGGAGACTTCGAGAACGGCCGCCAGCCGCCACGGCTGCACGTCGCCGAGAGCCGGCACCTCGGCCAGGGCCGTGCCCCATTCCCGTCCGGCGAGCTCGATTTTCTGTTGCGCACCGCGCCAGCCGCGCGCCTCGTCGTAGCGGACGAGGCCGTCGACCAGGGCTTTGCGGGCGATCGCCTGCAGCTTCGGGTCCAGGGTCGCGCGCACCGACAGGCCGCCCTCGTAGAGCTTCTTCTCGCCGTAGCGATCGGCGATCTCGCGGCGCACCTCTTCGGCGAAGAAGCCCGACGCGATCGTGTTGGGGGAAACGTAGCGCGGGTTGACGCCGAGCGGCTGCTGCTTGGCCTGATCGGCCTCTTCGCGGGTCACGTATTTGTTGTCGACCATGAGGTCGATGATCTGGTTGCGGCGCTCGAGCGCTTCCTTCGTCCTGCGGAACGGATGGTAGTTGTTGGGCGCCTTCGGCAGGGCGGCGAGATAGGCGGCCTCCTGCAGGTTCAATTCGTGCACCGACTTGCCGAAATATTGCAGCGCGGCGGCAGCGAGGCCGTAGGCGCCCTGGCCGGGCGCCGGCGCGCCGAGGAAGATCTGGTTGAGATAGAGCTCGAGGATGCGATCCTTCGAGAACGTCGCCTCCATGCGCAGGGCGGTCAGGGCCTCGCGGATCTTGCGCTCGATCGTCTGCTCGTTGGTGAGGAAGAAGTTCTTGGCGACCTGCTGGGTGATGGTCGAGGCGCCCTGCTTGCGGCCGGTGCGGAAATTGGTCAGCGCGGCGCGCACGATGCCCTCGGGATCGATGCCGCTATGCTTGTAGAAGTTCTTGTCCTCGGCCGACAGGAAGGCGGCGGTGACGAGCTTCGGCACCGCCTGGATCGGGATGTAGAGGCGTTTCTCGCGGGCGTATTCGGCGAGCAGGCTGCCGTCGGTGGCATGCACGCGCGTCATCACCGGCGGCTCGTAATCGGCGAGCGCCGCGTGATCCGGCAGATCCTGCGAATATTGCCAGTAGAAATAGGCGGCCGCCGCGGCCGCGATCAGGAATGCGATCGCGCCGAGGCTGAAGAGGAAGCCGAAGAATCGAAGGACGAAACGCATGCGCGCTGTTTCCGCTCAAGCCCGTCCTTGGGACGGAGTTCCCACCGGCGCAATCCTCGCCGTCCCGGACTTTCGGCCAGGCGTCGGCGAGGAGCAAGCCCTTTGCCGGCCCTTTCGACACGGCATCTATGGTGAAACTGGGGCGGTCCTTCCGCTGGCGACGCGGGTTGCGAAGAAACGGTCGATGGCGGACGCCATGGCGGCCGTCGACCGGTCGCGCCAGGTCTCCGACAGGAGCAGGTCGATGTCCTGGCTGCTCGACAGGTAGCCGAGCTCGACAAGCACGGAGGGGACGTCCGGCGCGCGCAGGACGCGGAAGGCAGCCTGGCGTTGCGGCTTCTTGCTCAGCGGCATGAGCGGGTTGATGGCGCCGACTAGGGTCTGCCCGAAGCGCTGCGAGAAGCTGCGCGTTTCCCGTACGGTGAGCTCCTGGAGGATATCGGCGACCTCGCCCGGCGCGAAGTCGGGATCGAGGCCGGCCGCGGCATCGGCCTTGTTCTCGCGCTCGGCGAGGCGCTGCGATTCCGTGTCGGAAGCCTGCTCCGAGCCGGTATAAACCGTAAGGCCCCTGATGTGCGGGGCCGCCGAGATCGAATCGGCGTGGATGGAAATGAGGAGGTCGGCCTTGGCGTCGCGAGCGATGCGCACGCGCTCGTCGAGAGCCACGAACGCATCGCCGCCGCGCGTCATGACCACGCGATAGCGTCCGCTGCCCTCGAGGCGGCGGCGAAGGTTCTCGGCGAAGCCGAACACGATCTCCTTCTCGAGCGCGCCGCCGACGGCGATCGCGCCCGGATCGATGCCGCCGTGGCCGGGATCGATGGCGACGAGGGGACGCGGGTCGCGTCCCGCCGGCGCCGCCGAGCCGGTCGCGGTGACCTCGGCGGCCGCATCGCCGGTTTCGGCGGCTTTGCGGAAGGCCTGGCGATCGGCCCGGATGAGCTCGATGCGCAGGAGCGCGAGGCCGCTCGCGTCGCTCGCCACGTCGACCCGCGACACGAGGGCCGGCTGGGCAAGCTCGATGACGACGCGGGACCGGCCCGGCGCGAACAGGCCGTAGCGGAAGGACGCGACCAAACCTGCCCGCTTCCTGGTCGTCTCGGCCGGCAAGTGGAACGTCACCTCCGGCAGGTCGACGATGACCCGGTCGGGGCGCTCCATGGAAGAGACGCGAGCGGCGACCTCGCGCGACAAGGTGAAGACGAGATGCGTCCTGTCGCCGTCGCTGGCGAGATCCGCCGCCACGGCAACGGCCGGTCTCGCCTCGGCCGCGGGGAGAAACGCCGACCGGCCGGCCGCCGCTTCGCCGGCGCCCCCGCCCGCGATCAGGGCGGCACAGGCGGACAGAACGGTAATCAACGCAGGAACCATGGCGACGCAACAAGGACAACACGAACGAACGCAAGGCTCACCCTGAGGCATGCGTGGTTAATGGAGCCTCAAGCGGCGGTCGCGCCCCTTCCGTGTCTTCCCGGCCACAGGCGCTCTCGCTTCTCTCTTGCCAAACGCCGTCATCGGCCTGTAATGAAAGCGATCCCCGTCCGGCATGGCCGAATTGACGGCGGGCCCGCGGGAAGACGGTCAGCTCTCGATCGCTCCTGTAGGATCGCTTGTCCTGTTTCGTCTGCGCTTCCCGGCCGGTGGTCGATCGAGCGGCGTCACGCCGCTACCCGGTGGCCGGTTAGATCACGATGCGTCTCGATTGAA
>DASQLE010000151.1:0-3074 GCA_035630175.1 Beijerinckiaceae bacterium | reverse complement strand
CGCGCTGCAGCTGCCGGAACAGCTCGTCGACCCCGAAGCTCGTCCATTCGGGCTTCATCGCGCCGGTGTCGAGGCGCGAGATGTCGAGGAGGGCGGTCAGGATCTCCTCGACGGCGTCGAGCGAGGCGTCGACATTCTCGGCGAGCCCCGAATTGCCGGCGTCGCGATCGCGCTCGACGAGCGAGGTCGCGTACAGGCGGGCGGCGTTCAGGGGCTGAAGGATGTCGTGGCTCGCGGCGGCGAGGAAGCGCGTCTTGGAGATGTTGGCCTCGTCGGCCTGGGCCTTTGCCTGGATGAGCTGCTCGTTGAGGCGCGTCAGCTCCTCGGTGCGCTCGCGGACGCGCTGCTCGAGCAGCTCGTTGGCGCGGGCGCGCGCATCCTCGGCCGCCACCGTGTCGGTCACGTCCGTGTAGGTGGTGACGAAGCCGCCGTCGGGCAGCTGGTTGGAGCGGATCTCGATCACCCGTCCCGTCGGCTGCAGGCGCAGGCGCTGCGGCTCGCTGTCGTGGGCGAAGCTGTGCAGACGCTGGGCGATCAGCTCGTCGACCGGACCGCTGCCGTAGGAGCCGCGCTCGGCGTTGAAGCGGATAATCTCGTCGAGCCCCGTGCCGATGCGGACCAGTTCCGGCGGCAGCTCGTAGAGATCGATGAAGGCGCGGTTCCAGGCGAGCAGATGCAGCTCGCGGTCGAGCACCGTGATGCCCTGGCGGGCATGATCGAGGGCGTGCTGCAGGAGATCGCGGCTGTACTGAATCGCCGCCGAAGCATCGTCGAGAAGCTTCAGCGCCGCCTTGGTCGAGACGTTGCGGCGGCGCAGGAGCAGCGACAGGGCCAGGCGCGACGAGGCGGCACCGATGGCCGAGGCGAGCAGATGCTCCGCGTAGCGCAGGAGGTGGATGTCGGCTTCGGCGCGACCGTCCAGAGACAATCCGCGGCTGCGCAGGAAGCCCTCGAAGGAGCGGTTGGTCCGCTCTTCGCCGAGATAGCGTGCGACGGTGGCGCGCAGATCCTCGATCGAGACGCTGCCCCGGAACAGGCGCAGGGTCGGCGCGATGGCGCCGCGGTCGCTGCCGACGAAGGCGGTCGCCTGCAACCGCTCCAAGGCGTTCGTCGGCCGCAGCAGCGAGAAGCCCACATAGGCGGCGACGTTCAGGCCGAGGCTCCAGGCGACGCCGTGCATCAATTGCGGGAGATCGGCGCCGAACAGGGCGGTCGGGCGCAAGAGCGCCTGGCCGAGCGGACCGCGCGCGATGAGGTCGGCCCAGAAGCCGCCCTCCCAGGCGATGCTGGGGAGAAGCAGCGTGTAGGCCCAGACCGCAAACCCGGTGACGAGACCGGCGCTGGCGCCGAGGGCGGTGCCGCGCGACCAGAACAGGCCGCCGAAGAAGGCCGGCGCGATCTGGGCGATGGCCGCGAAGGACAGAAGCCCGATGGCGGCGAGGGCCGCCTCGCCTGAGCTCCGGTAATACATGTAGGCGAGGAGCAGCACGACGGCGATGGCGACGCGCCGCACGCGCAGGATGAAGCCGCCGAGATCGGTCGGGCGGGCCGAAGCCGCATCGCCCGGCATGCCCGAGAAGCCGCGGCGGCGCAGCACGAGCGGCAGCACGAGATGGTTGGAGATCATGATGGCGAGGGCCACCGATTCGACGATGACCATCGCGGTGGCGGCCGACAGCCCGCCGAGAAAGGCCGCGAGGGCGATCAGGTTGGCGCCGTCGCGAAGCGGCAGCGCCAGCACCGTCATGTCACGGTCGATCTCACCGGGACCGAACGTGGCGAGGCCGGCGAGGGCGAGCGGCACCACGAAGATGTTGATCAGGACGAGGTAGAGCGGGAACAGCCAGGCGACGCGGCGCACGTCCTCGATGGCGCGGTTCTCGACGACGGCCATGTGGAACTGCCGGGGCAGCAAGAGCGAGGCGAAGCCCGCCAAGAGGACGAGGGTGAGGAACGGCCCGAGGCCGGACGTCTGGCCGAAGAAGACGAAATCGGCGCTCCGCTCGGCGGCTTCGGACAGGATGGCGTCGACGCCGCCGAACATCCAGAACGTGACGAACACCCCGACCGCCACGAAGGCGACCAGCTTGACGACGGATTCGAGGGCGATGGCGAGCATCAGCCCGTCCTGATGCTCGGTCGCGTCCGTGTGGCGCGTGCCGAAGGCGACCGCGAATCCGGCCAGCACGATCGCCACCACGAGAGCAAGGTCGCCGAAGATCGGCACCGTGCGGGCGACGGCGGCGGCGTCCGAGGCGGCGAGGAAGACGCCGAGCGAAGCCGATACGGCCTTCAGCTGCAGGGCGATGTAGGGAATGGTGCCGATCACGGCGATGAGGCACACGAGCGCCGCGACGCGCTCGCTCTTTCCGTAGCGGGCAGCGACGAAATCGGCGATCGAGGTGATGTTCTGCGCCTTGGCGATGCGCACGACCCGGGCGACGAGGGCCTGGCCGAGGCCGATCATCAGGACCGGGCCGATATAGATGGTGACGAAGTCGAGGCCGGAGCGGCTGGCAAGGCCGACCGAGCCGAAGAACGTCCACGAGGTGCAGTAGACCGCCAGGGCCAGCGCATAGATGGTCGATCGCGCCGGCCCCTCCATGAGACGGCGGCCGGACTGGTCGCCCCAATGGGCGACCGCGAACAAGCAGCACAGATAAACGAGGGCCGACAGAACGACCCCCCAGCCGGCGACCATGAAGGCTCCTAAGAATGTCCGCCGCCGGGGAGCTTAGCCGCCCCGCAAGGCCGACGCCATCGGCCGGCGACACCGAAATCGTATTCCGGGGCCCGAGCGCCAGCGAGAACCCGGCACCTACAATTCGCTATTGCCAAGCACCCGGTTGGGTTTCCACGCCTTCGGCGCAGCCCTTTAGGTCGGGCTCGCACAGCGTTTGCCATTGGGCAGGCTGAAGGCCTGACCCGTTGGTGCGCCGGAAAGACGAGAAATCGGGGAGAGCGCGGCGCCCGGACCTTGGCCATCTCGCGCCGGATCGGTTGTCCTGATATGCCGGGACAGGGCTGCGCCCTCGACCCCCCAGCATTCATTGCAGGACCCCCATGCTTGAGGA
>DASQLE010000150.1:0-3864 GCA_035630175.1 Beijerinckiaceae bacterium | reverse complement strand
CCTGCATCACGGCCTGGGCGGCCAGGATGGCGACGGTGTCGTCGTTGAGGATGACGCCGTCGCGCAAGAGGCCGTCGTGGCCGTGGCTGGTATAGGGATCGAGGGCCACGTCCGTGACGACGCCGATCTCCGGCACGGCCGTCTTGATGGCACGCACCGCACGGCAAATGAGGTTGTGCGGCTTCAGGGCCTCGGAGCCGCGCGCGTCGCGCGCCGACGCGTCGGTGTTCGGGAACAGGGCGATGGCGGGGATGCGCAGCCGCGCCGCCCGCTCGGCCTCGCGCACGGCCTCGTCGACCGTCAGGCGCTCCACCTGCGGCATGGAGGCGACCGGCTCGCGTCGTCCCGCCCCTTCGATCAGGAACAGCGGCCAGATCAGATCATCGACGCTGAGGCTGCACTCGCGCACGAGGCGGCGCGACCACTCGGCCTTGCGATTGCGCCGCGGGCGCTGCGTTAGCGGGAGGCACGGCGCGGCATCGTCGCGCGGATGCGGCGCCGCCTCGGCGAGGGTCGGACGGGCGAGGGGTGTCAGCTTCGGGGGCATGCGGCCTTTCTCCAAGCCGGTCCGGACAGAAGGAGTGTCCGTTCCGTAGCACAAATGCCCGGTGCCAAAAACGAAGGGCCGTCGGGGCAACGCGCGGCGCCGCGTTGACGCTTGCCGTGAGCGGCGTCTAAGCCGGGCCGATGCGGACCCAAATCATGACCCTGGCGCCGGTGAAGGCCCTGCTCGACCGGCTGCGCCGCGACCCTCCGGACGCCGAGATCCCGGACGACAGCGAGGAGGGCATGGACGAGCGCCCGGCGGCTCGGGCGGTGCGCTGGAACTTCATCCTTGTCTGGTTCATGCGCATGCTGGCGCTCATCTGGATCGCCAAGGGGCTCGGCTATTGGGCCGTGATTCTCGGGGCCGACAGCGCCCCGATGCCGTTCGAGTCGCGCAGCACCGGATTCCAGGCGACCACGATCTACTTCGCCATCATCGACCTCGTCGCCGCGGTCGGGCTGTGGCTGACCTCGACCTGGGGCGGGGTGCTGTGGCTCCTGGCCGTGATGAGCCACCTGATCTTGACGGTGTTCTTTCCCCGGATCGTCACGGGCGGCCCCATCCTGATCGGGCTGTTCTTGTCCTTCATCGTCACGTATCTGCTGATCTCCTGGCTCGCGGCCAGCGAAGAGTGAACGAATCCTTCAAGAACTGGATCGGAAAACGCGGAAAACCAGGTGAATGCTGGAGTCGGATTTCGTTAACAACGAAGTGTAAATGCGAAATTCATCCTACTATTTAAACTGGTTTTCATCTGCATAACCTACTTTGCCTCCATAAGCGATCGGGAAAACCCGACAAGAATAAGCAGTGAGGCAGTCATGAATACTCTAGCGAAGAAGATGGAGCAGCGTGAACAGGTCAACGAGATTGCGGTCAAGCCGCAATATCTCGAGGCGTTGCATCTTGTCGAGCGGCTTCATCGGCGTCTGCTTGACGTGATCAAGGACGAGTTCGAGCGCCGTGGCCGCGACGACGTGAACAGCGTTCAGGCGCTGCTGCTCTACAACATCGGCGACAACGAGCTCACCGCGAGCGAGCTGCGCACCCGCGGCTACTATCTCGGGTCGAACGTCTCGTACAACGTCAAGAAGCTCGTCGAGATGGGCTATCTCCACCACGCCCGTTCGCAGGTCGATCGCCGCTCGGTGCGCATCAGCCTGACCGATCAGGGCCGCCAGGTGCACGACGTCATCAAGGGCCTCTACGACAAGCACGCGCAGACGATCGAGCCGATCGGCGGCATCTCGGGCGACGACTTTCAGCGCATGAACCAGGCCCTTGTCCGCCTGGAGCGTTTCTGGACCGACCACATCCGCTACCGCCTCTAAGCAAGCGCCGGCGGCCACCGACCCTAAAAAGGGACGCTTCGGCGTCCCTTTTGCCTTTTCGGCCCTGGCCGAAGCCCAACTGTTGCCCCGTTGCGTCAGCCAGCCGCGGGAGGGGTAGGGGGCGCGACCTGCCATATTTAAGCCCCGGTAATCATGGTTGGTTAGCCTCAACCAAACAGTTTCCGGGCCGGATGACGCAACCGGCCGGACGCCAGACCATCGGGGCTCCATGCATCGACGCGCTTTTCTGACCGCCGGCTCGTTCGCGCTCGCCGCCACCGCCGCGCCGGCCTGGGCACAGCAGCTCGCCGAGACCGGCTCCCAGGCCGAGTGGAGCCAGAATTACGATTCGGCATCCCGCATCCGCGTGCGGCGCTCCTCGACGCCGACCCTGTCGGCGCAGGCGGCGCAGGCGGCCGAGGGGGCCATCGAGCAATACCGCGATATCGTCGCCCGCGGCGGCTGGGCGCCGTTGCAAATCCCGCAGACCATGCGCGTCGGCGCCCGCGGCCCCGCCGTCGTGACCTTGCGCCAGCGCCTCATCATGACCGGCGATCTTGATCCGGCCGCCGGCTCCCTGCCGACCTACGATTCCTATGTCGAGGCGGGCGTGCGCCGCTTCCAGGCGCGCCACGGCCTCACCATGAGCGGGGCCATCAACCCGGCGACCCTCGCCGCCCTCAACGTGCCGGCCCAGCTCCGCCTGCGCCAGCTCGAGATCAACCTCGTCCGCCTGCGCGCCTATTCGGGCAATCTCGGCCAGCGCCACGTGATCGTGAACATTCCGGCCGCCCTGGTCGAGACGGTGGAAGACGGCCAGGTCGTGACCCGGCATGCTGCCGGCGTCGGCAAGATCGACCGGCAGTCGCCGGTCATGAACGCCAAGATCACCGAGGTGAACTTCAACCCCTTCTGGACGGTGCCGGCCTCGATCATCCGCAAGGACCTCATCCCGAAGATGCGGGAAGAGCCGGAATACCTGACCCGCAACAAGATCCGCATCTTCAACGGCGGCGGTCAGGAGCTCAGCCCGCGCCAGGTCAACTGGCACTCGGACGAGGCCACCCGCTACATGTTCAAGCAGGACCCCGGCGGCGACGTGAACTCGATGGGCTTCGTGCGCATCAACATTCCCAACCCGCACGGCGTCTACATGCACGACACGCCCTCCAAGGGCATCTTCGGCGACGATTTCCGCTTCGTTTCCTCGGGATGCGTGCGCGTGCAGAATGTACGCGACTACATCCAGTGGCTCCTCAAGGACACCGCCGGCTGGGATCGCGAGCAGATCGAAGCCGCCTTCAAGGGCGGGCAGCGCATCGACGCCAAGATCACGCAGCCGGTCGCCGTCTACTGGACCTACATCACCGCCTGGGCGACCGCCGACGGCATCGTCCAGTTCCGCGACGACATCTACAACCGCGACGGCCTCGGCGGCGTGCCGGTTGCGAGCCGCATGCAGGGCGCTCCCGAGCCCGATTCGGAAGATCTCCTGAACTGAGCCCCTGTTCGGCCCGCCTCGCGCGGGCCGAATGCTTTTGCGCTCCTCTCCGTGCTCATCACCGTCCCCGGACATGATCCGGGGATCAGTCCCGGTGATCCCACGCTCGTCATCCTCGGGCGGCGCTTTGGCGCCGACCCGAGGACCTCGGGACGAGAGGGCGCCTTATCCGGCCTGAGGTCCTCGGATCTTCGCGGCTGCGCCGCTTCGTCCGAGGATGACGACGTCAGGGATGACCACGACCTTGGGGGCACAGGATTGGCGCGCGTCCGTGCCGCATGCTAGAGGCGTCCCGCCGGCAGCCGAGACAGGCTAGAGACCGGGCGCCGGCGCGAGCCACGCACTCGCGCAACGCGGTTTGCCAAGACCATCGACGAGGATCAGATGAGCGCGATCGAGGCGGCGCAGCCGCATATGTCGAACAGCTTCTTTTCGGCCGGACTCGCCGACGCCGATCCTGACATCGCCCGCGCCATCGACCTCGA
>DASQLE010000149.1:0-5392 GCA_035630175.1 Beijerinckiaceae bacterium | reverse complement strand
CCGACAGCCTCCTTGGTGGCGCCGCCGGTGACGGCGAGCGGCGTGCGCCGCGCCGCCGCCTCGGCGATCATGGCAGCGGCTTCCGGCTCGGTGGCGGGCGTTAGAACGGTCATGGGCGAGGTGTAGCATCGCCCGCACGCCACCGTCATCCTCGGACAAGCGATAAGCGTCATCCTCGGGCGGAGCGAAGCGGAGACCCAAGGACCTCGTGCCGATGCGGCGACCACCTGCCGTCGCCCCTCGCGTCTTGAGATCCTCGGGTCCGCTGCGCGGCCCGAGGATGACGCTCGTTGAATGAGCGAGGGTGACGTGGTGCGCTATGCCGCAGCTGCGACGCGGCCCTCGAGCGGGAACACCTTGGCGGGATTGAGCAGCCAGCCCGGGTCGAAGACGCCACGGACGCGCATCTGCTGGCGAAGGTCGATATCGCTGAACTGGTAGCGCATGAGGTCGCGCTTCTCGATGCCGACGCCGTGCTCGCCGGTGAGGCAGCCGCCGACTTCGACGCACAGCTTCAGGATCTCGACGCCTGCTTCCTCGGCCTTCTCCATCTCGCCCGGCTTGTTGATGTCGAACAGGATGAGCGGGTGCAGGTTGCCGTCGCCGGCATGGAAGACGTTGGCGACACCGAGGCCGTGCCCTTTGCAGATCTCGTCGATGCGACGCAGCACGTCCTGCAGCCGCCCGGTCGGGATGGTGCCGTCCATGCAGATATAGTCTGAGATGCGCCCGGTCGCGCCGAAGGCCGATTTGCGGCCCTTCCAGATGGCGGCGCTCTCCGCCTCCGATTGCGACACCTTGACGGCGCTCGGCCGGAACGGCTCGGCGATGGCGACGATGCGGCCGAGCATGTCGTCGATCTCGGCGTCCGAGCCCTCGACCTCGACGATCAGCATGGCCTCGACATCGAGCGGGTAGCCGGCATGGGCGAAATCCTCGCAGATCTTGATGGCCGGCCGGTCCATATATTCGAGCGCCACCGGGATGATGCCGGCGCCGATGATGGCGGCGACGCAGGCGCCCGCCGCCTCGACCGTATCGAAGCCGAGCAGCGCCGGCCGCGCACCTTCGGCGGCGCGCAGGATGCGGACCACCGCCTCGGTGATGATGCCGAGTTGCCCCTCCGAGCCGGTGATCAGACCGAGCAGATCGTAGCCGGGGCTGTCGCAATGCTCGCCGCCGATCTCGATCACCGTGCCGTCGCCGAGCACCATCGTCACGCCGAGCAGGTTGTTGGTGGTGACGCCGTATTTCAGGCAATGCGCGCCGCCCGAGTTCATGCCGATATTGCCGGCGATGGTGCAGGCAAGCTGCGAGGACGGATCGGGCGCGTAGAAGAAGCCCTCATGCGCCACCGCCTGGCTGATGGCGAGATTGGTGATGCCGCTCTGCACGCGCGCCGTCCGGTTGTCGAAATCGACGCTGAGCACGCGATTCATCTTGGCGACGCCGATGACGACGGCGTCCTCCTGCGGGATGGCGCCGCCCGCAAGCGAGGTGCCGGCGCCCCGCGCCACGACCTTGACTGAATTGGCGTGGCACACCTTCAGCACGGCCGACACCTCGTCGGTCGTCGAGGGCAGCACTACGGCGAGCGGCATCTTGCGGTAGGCTGTGAGCGCGTCGGTCTCGAAGGCGCGCCGCTCGTCCTCCGAGACGATCAGCGCCTCGGGCGCGACGAGCGGCCGCAAGCTGGCGATAATCTCGTCGCGGCGGGCGAGCACGCCCGCATCGGGTTCCGGGAAGCGGATCGACATGGCTCCTCCTGGGCACCCTTATAGCCGATGGGCACCCGCCGCGTCATCCTCGGGCACCGCCGCAGGCGACGGCCCGAGGACCTCAGGACAGAAAGGCGCTTTAGCGCCACAAGGTCCTCGGTGCGCTTCGCGCGACCGAAGATGACGCGCTGAACCGAGCATGTCGTAGATGACGCGCGCCGGGAACTAGCGGTAGCGTCGGCCGGTTGTGCCCGAGGATCGTACCGGCCGGGAATTCCGGCGAAAGGGAGAGGCCCGTGCGGCTGCGCCACGTCGTCGGTGGAGTGCTGGTCCTCGCCCTCGCCGGCGCTGCCGGTTTCGCGGTCCTGGCCTACGAGTCGGCCATCGATCCCGTGAGTCGGCCGGAGCGCAGCGCCTTTGATACGGCCGCGATCGCGCGCGGCGCCGAACTCGCGGCGATCGGCAATTGCATCGTCTGCCATACGGCCGCTGGCGGCGCCGTCCTCGCCGGCGGGCTGCCGATCGCGACGCCGTTCGGCACGGTCCACTCGAGCAACATCACGCCCGATCCCGAGACGGGCATCGGCCGCTGGTCGGAGGCTGCCTTCGCGCGCTCCATGCGCCGCGGCGTCGACCGCGCCGGGCGGCATCTCTACCCGGCCTTCCCGTATGACCATTTCACGCGCGTCACCGATGCCGACAACCGCGCGCTCTACGCCTATCTCATGACGCGCCCGCCCGTGCACGCGCCTGAGCGCCCGAACGAGCTCGCCTTCCCGTTCAACCTGCGCCCGCTCCTCGCCGGCTGGAAGCTTTTGTTTCTGCGGGAGGGACTGCGCGACGACGATCCCGCGCAGAGCGCCGAGTGGAACCGCGGTGCCTATCTGGCGGAGGGGCTCGCCCATTGCGGCGCCTGCCACACGCCGCGCAACCGCCTCGGCGCCGAGCAGCGCGACGCGCATTTCGCCGGCGGCGAAGCTGAGGGCTGGCACGCCTACGCCCTCAATGCCGCTTCGCCGGCGCCGGTGCCCTGGACCGCCGACAGCCTGCACGTCTATCTGCGCCAGGGCTGGCACACCCAGCACGGCATCTCGCGCGGCCCGATGGCGCCCGTCACCACCAACCTCGCCACGGTGCCGGAGGCGGACGTGCGCGCGCTGGCCATTTACGTCGCCGAGCGCATGGGCGTACCGGAGCAGGAGAAGATGGCGCGCGCCGAACAAGTCCTGTCGAAAGCCCGCCCATCGCGACCGGGCGCGGCGACGGCCGGCGACAGCCAGACGCTGCCGGAGGCGTCGGGGACCGGGCCGGGCCGCGCCCTCTATGCGGCCGCCTGCGCCGGCTGCCATGACGGCAGCCGACCCCTGCCCTATGGCGGGTTGAACCTGCATCTCAGCACCGCCGTCAACGGGCCTAATCCCGACAACATCATCAACGTCGTGCTGCAAGGCCTGCCGCCGGCGCCGGGCGAGCGCAGCGCCATCATGCCGGGCTATGACGGCGTCATCTCCGACGCGCAGCTCGCCGACCTCCTCGCTTATATGCGCGCCGCCTTTAGCGACAAGCCGCCCTGGCCGGACCTCCCGGTCTCGGTCGCGCGGCAGCGCGAGAGGGCGCGCAGCGGACGAATTTATGATACGGACGGCGCCCAGGCTGCCCCCGCCGTTCCGACCCCGCGAGGCACCTCATGGTGAAGCTGACGGTCAACGGGCGCGATCATGAGATCGACGCCGCTCCCGACACCCCGCTCCTCTACGCCCTGCGCGACCATCTCGCCCTGAACGGCGCCAAGTTCGGGTGCGGTCTCGGCCAATGCGGCGCCTGCACGGTCCTGATCGACGGCGCGCCGGTCTTGTCTTGCGTCGTCCCGGTCCTGATGCTGGAGGGGCGCAAGATCACCACCGTCGAGGGCCTCGGCACGGCCGAGGCGCCGGGGCCGATGCAAAAGGCTTTCATCGACGAGCAGGCGGCGCAATGCGGCTTCTGCATTCCGGGCATGATGATGCGCGCGCAGGCGCTTCTACAGCGCAAGCCCGATGCGAGCGACGCAGAAATCCGCGCCTATCTTGAACCCAATCTGTGCCGCTGCGGCACCCACATGCGCATCCTCAAGGCGGTGCGCCGCGCCGCCGACACCATGCGCAGCGCCCGCCTCGGCGCGCAGGGAGGCAAGGCATGACCGCCCGCTCGCTCACGCGGCGCAGCGTGCTCGCCGGCGCCGGCAGCCTCGTGGTCGGCTTCTCGATCTCGCGCGCCCTCGCCCAGCAGGGCGAGGTGCAGGCGACGGGCGGACCGAAACCGGCGCCGAAGCTGCCCGGCAGCCTCGCCGATGCGCCCCATCTCGACGCTTGGATCCGCCTTGATGCGGACGGGCGCGTCACCGTCTTCACCGGCAAAGCCGAGCTCGGCCAGGGCCTCAGGACGGCGATTCTTCAGATCGCCGCCGAGGAGCTCGAGGTTGACCCGGCCGGCATTACGCTGGTCACGGCCGACACGGCCATGACGCCGAACGAGGGTTACACGGCCGGCAGCCAATCCATGCAGAACAGCGGCACGGCCATCCGTCACGCCGCCGCGCAGGTGCGCGAAATCCTGATCGCCGAGGCGGCGCGCCGGCTCGGCGTGCCGGGCGATGGGCTCAACGCCGCCGATGGCGCCGTGCGGACGGCGGACGGACGCGCGTTGCGCTACGGCGAGATCGTCGCCGACGTCACCTTGCACGTGGAGGCGCAGGTGCAATCGCGCCTCAAGGACAGCGGCGCCTTCCGACATATGGGCCGGTCGATGGCGCGGGTCGACATCCCGGCCAAGGTCACGGGCGGAGCCGCCTATGTGCAGGACCTGCGCCTGCCCGGCACCGTGCATGCCCGCATCGTACGGCCGCCGAGCCCGGCGGCGCGGCTGATGGAGGTGGACGCCGCCGCCGTCGAGGCGATGCCGGGCGTGATGCGCGTGGTCCGAGACGGCAGCTTCCTTGCTGTCGTCGCCGAGCGCGAATGGCAGGCCGTCAAGGCGATGCGAGCGCTCGCGCTCGCCGCGCGCTGGTCGGAGACGCCGAGCCTGCCGCGCCAGGCCGAGCTCTACCCGACGCTGCAAAAGATGGTTTCCGAAGACGGCGTCGTCGTCGAGGAGGGCGCGCCGCCAGCCGGCGGGCGCGTGCTGGAGGCGACCTACACGCGCCCCTACCAGATGCACGGGTCGATCGGCCCGGCCTGCGCGGTGGCGCTCGCCGACGGCGACGCGCTGACCGTGTGGTCGCACACGCAAGGCGTTTTCCCCGACCGGAGCGCCATCGCGGCGATGCTGAAGATGCCGCGCGAGCGCATCCGCATCATCCACATGGAGGGCGCAGGCTGCTACGGCCATAACGGCGCCGACGACGCCGCCGCCGACGCGGCGCTGATCGCCCGCGCCCTACCCGGCCGGCCCGTGCGCGTGCAATGGACGCGCGAACAGGAGCACGCCTTCGAGCCCTACGGCCCGGCCATGATCGGCCGCGTGCGCGCGACCCTCGGTGACGACGGCCGCATCGAGGGTTGGGATTACGGGGTTTGGACCAACACGCACTCGACGCGTCCGGGACCCGCCGGCGCGCTCCTCGCCGCTCGGCACCTCGCCTCGCCCTTCCCCGAGCAGGAGGCGAAGCTGCAGATTTCGCCGGCCGGCAACGGCGA
>DASQLE010000148.1:0-3527 GCA_035630175.1 Beijerinckiaceae bacterium | reverse complement strand
CACCACCGAGGTGGGCCAGCACCAGATGTGGGCCGCGCAGTTCTACAAGTTCGAGGAGCCGAACCGCTGGATGACGAGCGGAGGGCTCGGCACCATGGGCTATGGCCTGCCGGCGGCGATCGGCACGCAGCTCGCGCATCCGGGGTCGCTCGTCGTCGACGTCGCCGGCGAGGCCTCGATCCTGATGAACATGCAGGAGATGTCGACGGCCGTGCAGTATCGGCTGCCCGTCAAGATCTTCATCCTCAACAACGAATATATGGGCATGGTGCGCCAATGGCAGGAGCTCCTGCACGGCGGGCGCTACTCGGAGAGCTACTCGGCCTCGTTGCCCGACTTCGTCAAGCTCGCCGAGGCCTACGGCGCCGTCGGCATCCGCTGCGCCAAGCCCGGTGACCTCGACGCCGCCATCACCGAGATGATCGGCGTCGACCGCCCGGTGATCTTCGACTGCGTCGTCGACAAGACGGAAAACTGCTTCCCGATGATCCCATCCGGCAAGGCCCACAACGAGATGATCCTCGGCGACGCCGCCGCGGCCGAAGACATCGGCTCGGTGATCTCGGAAGAAGGCAAGATGCTGGTGTAGTGATGCCCACCCTCGTTATCGGCAACAAGCTGTACTCGTCGTGGTCGCTGCGGCCGTGGCTGCTCCTGAAGCAGCTCGGCATCGCCTTCGACGAGGTGCTGATCCCGCTGGGTCAGCCCGACACCAGGCAGAACATCCGCGCGCGCTCGCCCGCCGGCAAGGTGCCGATCCTCATCGAGGGCGACGTCACGGTCTGGGAATCGATCGCCATCATGGACCATGTCGGCGAGACCTTCGAAGACGCCGAGGTATGGCCGCGAGACCCGCAGGCCCGCGCCATGGCCCGCTCAATCGCGGCCGAGATGCATGCGGGCTTCGCCGGCCTCCGCTCGGCCTGCCCGATGAATCTCGGCAAGAGGTTCGGCGAGCGCGATCGCGGCGCGGCGGTGGCGCGCGACGTGGCGCGCATCACCGAGATCTTCCGCGAGGCGAGGGGGCGCTTCGGCGCCGGCGGGCCGTTCCTGTTCGGCGCGTTCTCCGCCGCCGACGCCATGTACGCGCCCGTCGTCACCCGCCTTGACACCTATGCGATCGCCGTCGATCCGGTGTCGCGGGACTACATGGACACCGTCTTGGCGCTCCCCGCGTATCAGGCGTGGCTGGAGGCGGCGCTGAAGGAGCCGTGGGTGCTGCCCCACGACGAGGTCGACGAGAAGCCGATCGCAGTACTGCGGAAAACAGAATGATCCCTCCCCTTCAGGGGAGGGCCAAGTGCGAAGCACCGGGGTGGGGTCACGCCGGTGCCGGATATGGCGCCTCGCGCCATGGACCCCACCCGGCTTGGATGCTGCCGCATCCGAGTCCACCCTCCCCTGAAGGGGAGGGATGAAGGAGAGACGATGAACGCGAGCACGCATTACCCCGCTCCGCCCCGCGTCGAGCCGGTCAACCGGCATACGCTGGCGGTGATCGTCGACAACGAGCCGGGCGTGCTCGCCCGCATCGCCGGTCTCTTTTCCGGCCGCGGCTACAACATCGAGAGCCTGACGGTGTCCGAGACCGAGCACCAGAAGCACATCTCGCGCATCACCATCGTCACCACGGGCACCAACGCCGTCATCGAGCAGATCAAGAGCCAGCTCGAGCGGCTCGTGCCGGTGCATCGCGTCGTCGACCTGACCCTTCAGGGGGAGGCCATGGAGCGGGAGCTGTGCCTCGTGAAGGTCGTTGGCCACGGCGACCACCGCGTCGAGGCGCTCCGCCTCGCCTCGGCCTTCGGTGCGCGCACCCTCGACGCGACGCTCACCTCCTTCGTGTTCGAGCTGACCGGCGCCACCGAGGACATCGAGCGCTTCATCGCCCTGATGACGGTCGTCGGCCTCGTCGAGGTGTCGCGCACCG
Source organism: Beijerinckiaceae bacterium (assembly GCA_035630175.1). Taxonomy (GTDB): domain Bacteria; phylum Pseudomonadota; class Alphaproteobacteria; order Rhizobiales; family Beijerinckiaceae; genus JAJKJG01. The sequence continues at coordinate 1,597 of DASQLE010000148.1, read as the reverse complement.
GCATCGCCGCCATGGGCCGCGGGGCCGAAGGCATGTAACGCGAGAGCCTATGATGCTGCCCCTCGACACCGCCCTGGCGCTGGTGTCGTTCGCTTTCGTCGCCGCGATGACGCCGGGCCCGAACAACATCATGTTGACCGCCTCCGGCGTGACCTTCGGCTTCACGCGCACGATCCCGCACATGATCGGCATCTGCGCCGGCTTCGTCGCCCTCGTCCTGGCGGTGGGGCTCGGCGTCGGCGCCGCGTTCACGGCGCTGCCGGAGGCCAAGACGGTCCTCAAGATCGTCGGCGCCGCCTACATGCTGTGGCTGGCCTGGAAGGTGGCGACGGCGGCGCCGAGCGATGCCGACGGGGACCGCGCCGCGCCGATGACGTTCTGGCAGGCGGTTGCCTTCCAGTGGGTGAACCCGAAGGCGTGGGTGATGGCGCTCAGCGCCATGGCGGTCTACGTGCGCCCGCTCCACGTCGCCGCCGACGTGGCCGCCGTCACGATCGTCTTCGGTCTCGTGACGGTGCCGGCGGTCGTGACCTGGGCCGGCTTCGGCCATGTCCTGCGCCGGGCGCTACGCGATCCCGGCAAGGTGCGGGTCTTCAACGTCGTCATGGCGCTGCTGCTCGTGGCCAGCATCGCCCCGATGGTGACGGACTGACGAGCTGCTCCCGCACCTCAGCATGAGGGATGGGGCGAAATCATCCCGTGAACGCCTGGTCCTCCGCGAGATAAGCCAGCTCGTCTGCCGTGCTCTGACGCCCGAGCACGGAGTTGCGGTGCGGAAAACGCCCGAACCGGGCGACAATGTCGCGGTGATGGTGCGCCCATTCGTTGACATCGTCGGTGCCGATCGCCGCGTTCAGGGCGACGCTGCGCTCCTGGGCGGCGAGGTCCTCGGCGTGCATGAAAGGCGTGTAGAAGAAGCGCCGCAGCTCCGGCTCCACCTTCTCGTCGAGATGCCGCTCGATGGCCCGCTCGGCCGTCAGAAGGGCGGCCTGATCCGTCGCGTACGCGCGGCGCGTGCCGCGGAACATGTTGCGCGGAAATTGATCGAGCAGGATGGCGAGAGCCAGGGCGCCCCCTGGCGAGAGCTCCCATTCGGTGAGGTCGCCGCGGGCGGCGGCCTCATACGTGGCGACGAAGCGAGCGCGGCAGGTCTCGTCGAAAGCCTCGTCCTTCGAGAACCATTTGTCCGGCCCGGCCTCGCGCCAGAATGCGACAACGTCTTCGGCTGTAGCGAGATGGTCCATGGCCGGCGCTCCGTTGCCTCGGAGGTAAGGCCGCCGCGAAGGATTGCAAGCCGAAGGAACGGGGCTCCTGACCGCTTTAGGCCGAATGGGCGATCCCCCGTCGGCTCGCGAGGGGAACCCGCGACGGCGACAGGGCGAGGTTCACCAGAAGGTTCGCGAAGAACGTCGCGACGCCGCCGAACACGATGAAGGCGCCGGCAATGGCGATGGCTGGGGCGCTCTGGGTGACGGCGATGTAGATGCCGAACGGGAGCACGAGCGCGCCGAGGCTGGAGAGCGCTAGGTGCGGCAGGGCGAGCCGGGAGCGGGCGAGCGCGGGGTAGGCGCGGTAGGTGAGCCCGAAAATCGACGGC
>DASQLE010000147.1:0-3442 GCA_035630175.1 Beijerinckiaceae bacterium | reverse complement strand
GCCGATCGATTGCGTTCACGCTTGGGTTCACAGTGGCCTCATTGCCGGTTCAAGTCATGAAACGCGCGCCCGCCCGGCCAGCCGAGGGCGACGCGCGCGCCGGCGCCGCCGCTCTTCTCCGCCGTCTCGCCGAGCAGCGCGATGGCCTCGCGGTAGCCGTGCAGGGTGCCGACATCCACATAGGCGCTCCCGGCCTTGACGCCGACCGCCTTGCCGCCGGCCGCCAAATAGGCGTTGACGAGCGTACCGATATATTCGTCGCGGCCGTCGCGCTCGAGCCAAAGACGGCGCAGCTCCCCCAGAACCCGCCCCGGCATCTTGAACGCTCCCCAAATCCAATGCGAGGCGGCGCCCGCGCGCTTGACCTGGATCTCGCGGACGCGATCCTCGCCATCGAGCACGACCGCATCGAAAAACTCCGGCCGCTCGACGGGAAAGAGGAGGAACGACAAGGTGTCGTCGGGGAGCTCCGCCAAGGCCTTCTCAGGGAACCAGACCGTGTCGGGAAGGCCGACCATGGCGGCTTCGTGCGGCGGGATCAGCGGCGCCGCCCGGAAGATCGCGTCGCACAAGCCGCTCGCCTGCGGCTGCACCACGTAGGCGATGGTCGCCGCCCCGTAGGCGCCGCCGTAATATTCCATGATGTCCGACTTGCCGGGTGAGATGACGAAGCAGATCTTGTCGGCGCCGCCGTGGATCATGCGCTCGACGAGGTATTCGCTGACTGCGCAAGGACGCTCGATGCCGCCGGTCAGCCGGCTGCCGACCGGCAGCAGCTCCTTCGAGAACGCGAGCGGCTGGATGCGGCTGCCGCGCCCGGCGGCCGGAACGATGCCCCACATGTCAGACCTCCGCCGCCTCTCGGCTCGCACGCTCGTATCCGGCCCGCGCCGAGCCGATCGCCGCCTCGAAATCGAGGGCCCGCTGCGCCGAGGTGTGCTCGGCCAGGACCCGCTCGCGCGCATTCTCGGCGATGCGCTGCAGTTCCCGATCGCCGCGATCGAGGGCGGCGACGGCCTCTTCGCTCGTCCGGGCCACGAGGATATCGTGCTCCGGCGCGAAGAAGGCGTCGAGGCCCTCCCACCAATCCGATAGGATCGGCGCGCCGCAGGCAGCCGCCTCGAACAATCGTCCCGACGGGCACCAGCCCATCTCGGCCATGGCCTGTCGCGTGACGTTGAGGGTCAAGCGCGACGAAGCGAAGAAGGCCGGGTGCTCGGGCGGCGGCAGGTGCCGCACGAAGAAGATGTTGTCGCCCCAAGGAAAGTCCTGCGGATATTGCGCGCCGCCGATCAGGAAGCGCCGCTCCGGACGCCGCCGCGCCGGCTCGATGAAAAGCGTCTCCAGCCCTGCCTGGCGATCCGCCGCGTAGGTGCCGAGATAGGACAGGTCCGAGGTGAAGCGCGCGGCCGCCTCGACCGGCCTGTGCACGTCCGGATCGACATGGCCGTAAAGCGGCACGACGTGCCGTCCGCCGAGCTCGGCCTCCAGCCGGTCGAGGGCCGCTCCGCCGGTATAGCTGAGCACGAGGTCGAAATCGGCGAGGCCGCGCGGGCCGATATAGGTGGTGGTCTCGCCGCGGCTGAGACGCGACAGCGTGACCGGCGTATCGAGGTCGTAGAACACGCGCATGGCTCGCTCGGCCGCGAGCACGAGCTCGCCCGCCTCGATGCCGTGCGGACAATAGGACGTGACGAGCGCGACGTCGGCGTCGTCGACGTCCTGCGCCGCACGCCGCCTGACGTCCTGCCATTCGCCGTAGAGGACGAGCTCGCCGCCCGGCACCTCGAAGAGATCGCGGGTGCCGGCGTAATAAGGCACGTCCTGCTCGTAGAAGACGACGCGGTGGCCGCGCATCGCCAGCGCGCGGCACAGGCCCCGCCAGAGGGTCGCGTGGCCGTTCCCCCACGACGAGCTGATCGTCAGGCCGAAGACCACGATCTTCATGCCGGCACTTCGTTCATCGAGACGACCTTGACGCCCCAGTCGCCCATCGCCAGGCGGCTGATCGAAGCCGGGCCGATGTCGAGGAGGCGATAGCCGTCGAGCGGCATCCCGAGGCAGTAGAGCAGCGCCGCCTTGATGACGTCGCTGTGGGTGACCAGCACCACGGCGCCCTCCGGGTGTTCGGCGCGGGTGCGCTCCAGATGACCGACGACGCGCGCCTGGACCTCGAGCATGCTCTCGCCCCGCGGCGGCCGGCTGACGGCGCGGGCGCTGTTCCAGGCCTGCCAGCGCGGATCCTTGCGCAGATCCTCGAACGTGCGGCCGGACCATTCGCCGACGTCGATCTCGTTGATGGCGTCGTGGATTTCAGGCTGCAGCTTCAGCCGCTCGCCGATCGCCCCTGCCGTCTCGCGCGCGCGCTCGAGGGGGCTGGTGTGGACCGCCGCGATCGACTCGCGCGCGAGGCGCTCGGCGACGCGTCGCGCCTGCGCCCTCCCCGCTCCGCCGAGCGAAACCCCCGTCATGCGGCCGCACAGGACGCGATCGACCAGATCGTGAGCGGCATGTCGGACGAGGAAGAACATGGTGGTCACGGCTTTTTCAGTGCGTCGGCTCGGTATCCTCCCTGATGAAACGGATCGTGCGCTCTCGCGCCTCGGAGTCCGTGAACGGCTCGGGCGGAGACTTCATGAAATAGCGCGAGGGGCCGATCAGGGCCCTGCCGATGCCGCGGTCGCGCGCCAGCTTGGCGCAGGGCACTGCGTCGATGACGATGTCGAACGCGGACGCGACCTCGATGTCGCCGACGTGATAGCCGCCGAGCTCGATATTCATCAGACCGGGCACCGGTTCGTTGGCGTTGACGTCCCGGTAATACGACAGGCCTTGGACGAAGGACGACGCGCAGTTTCCGACGCCGACGATCCCGACGCGTACGCTTCTTCGACTCAACGGCGTCTCCTCATCCGCTCGACAATCGCGGTCTCGCACGAGTAGCCACGGAGCAGGAGCGGGGCGTGAGTAGCTGCGAGCTAACGTTCTCGCTATGGTCGGGTTCCGCGGTTGTGCCGAACGGCGCGCGCACATCCAGTGGACTCGCCGAGCGGTCCGTGTGGCAGGTGCGCGGACGATCTTCGTTGTCGTCACGGCATATAACGTATGTGAATCGACCCCTCGCCTTGCATGTGGAACTAAGATGATGCGGGAACGTTCAACGCGCACCGCCCAGCTAACGCCGTGATCTCGGTCACGAGGACGCGCTCGTGCGGTTCGGCGAGCGCAGCGAACGAGAACTGCTGGAGACCGATCTTTGCCGGATACGATCCTCATCACAGGCGGCGCGGGCTTCATCGGCCGCTATGTGGCGCGGGCCCTACTCGCCCGCGGGCACAAGGTGCGCGTTCTCGACAGCATGATCGAGCAGGTGCACGGCACGCGTGCGCGCCCGGACGGCCTTGATGCCGATGCCGAGGTCGTCATCGGCGATATCCGCGAC
>DASQLE010000146.1:0-4212 GCA_035630175.1 Beijerinckiaceae bacterium | reverse complement strand
GCTCATGACGCCGCCGCCGCCCGGCGCGCCGGAATGATCGCTCCGCTGCCAGGGCTTGCGTTCGAAGCGGCCGGGAGCGGTCGCCTCCGGCGGGAGCGGCTCGTCGGCGTCGTCCTCAATGGTCTCGAAGGCGGCGCAGATGCGGTCGCGCAAAGCCGCGAACCAGGCGGGCGCTTCGGTTTGCAGGCGGGCGATTTCAGCGGGACAGGCGGTCACGGACATGGACTCTCCCCTGTCCCTACCCGCGAGGGGGACAGGAACGCGTTTGTTTGTCTCAGCGCTTCGCCGAGGATCATGGCTCCCGCGACGGCAACGTTGAGCGAGCGCGAGCCCGGCCGCATGGGCACGTTGACGCGGGCGTCGGCCGCCTCGTGCACCTCGGCGGCAACGCCCGCCGATTCCCGGCCGAGCAGCAGGATGTCGTCGCACGTGAAGGCGAAATCCGTATAGGGGAGGGCGCTTTTCGTGGTCGCGAGAACGAGGCGGTGCCCACGCGCCGTCCGCCATTCCTGGAAAGTCCGCCACGAGCGGTGGCGCGTGATCTCGACGCGGTCGAGGTAATCGAGCCCGGCGCGGCGGAAATTACGGTCGGAGACGTCGAACCCGGCCGGCTCGATGATGTCGACCGGCACGCCTAGGCAGGCGGCCAGGCGCAGGATCGTGCCGGTGTTCTGCGGGATGTCCGGCTGATAGAGGGCGAGGCGCGGCATCGGACGGTCATGATCGCGTGATCGGGGACCCGTCAAGTGAACGGTTGCGGGGGCTTGCGTGTTAGTGGCATCCCCGCCTGAGATGACTGAGGCCCCCAGGATGTTCGCGTGGCTTGAGCGCCGCATCGACCCGTTCGCGCCCTTCGAAGAGGCGGCTATGCCGCCGACGCAGGTCGCAGCCTTCGCGTGGCACTTCCTGAGGCCCGTCAGGCGGTGGCTCGCGCTGCTTTTCGCCGCCTCGGTGGCGGTGGGCATCTTCGAGTCATCGCTCTACCTCCTGATCGGCTGGTTCGTCGATCTCCTGTCGTCGTCGACGCCGGAGCGGCTCTTCGTCGAGCATGGCACCACGCTCGCGATCATCGCCGTTCTGATCGTGTTCGTGCGCCCGGTACTTCATTTCGCCCAGGAAGCGATCTCGAACCAGATCATCGTTCCGCCGACCACCAACATGATCCGCTGGCGCACGCACGTATACACGCTCGGCCATGCGCTCAGCTATTTCCAGGCGGATTTCGCCGGGCGCCTCGCCAATCGCATCATGCAGGTCGGCCCCGCCATCCGCGAAGTCGCGGTGACGCTTCTCGACACGCTCGTTTATGTGGCCATCTTCGCCGTCGCCGCGCTCGGCCTGTTCGGCTCGATCAGCGTCTGGCTGGCGCTGCCGATGGCGATCTGGATCGTCGGCTATGTGACGCTCATGCGCTATTTCGTGCCGCTCGCCCAGACGAGGTCCCTGGCCAATGCGGATGCGCGCTCGATCACGGTCGGACGGATCGTCGACAGCTACACCAACATCCTGACGGTCAAGCTGTTCGCGCGCGGCGAGGCGGAACGCTCCGCCGTGCGCGAGGCGCTCGACCGCAGCAACCAGACGTTCCTCGCCGTGCTCCGGCTCATCACCGGGGCGACCGGGATCCTTGCGGTCATGAACAGCCTGCTGCTGTGCTCGATCGCGGCGCTCTCGGCGGGCTTGTGGTCGCGCGGCCTGATGACCGGCGGCGAAGCGGCGGCGGGGCTCGCCCTCGTCATGCGCATCCTGGCCATGTCGGGCTGGGTCATGGAGACGGTGCGCGGCATCTTCGAGAATGTCGGCGTCATCCAGGAGAGCATGGGGACGGTGGCGCGGCCGCACGCGCTGGTCGACGCGCCGGGCGCGCGACCGCTGCGCGTTTCGCGGGGGGGCATCCGCTTCGAGGATGCGAGCTTCCATTACGGCCGCGAGGAGGGCGTGCTCGAGAAACTCGACCTTGCCATCGCGCCGGGCGAGAAGGTCGGGTTGATCGGCCCGAGCGGCGCGGGAAAATCGACGGTCATGTCGCTGCTCCTGCGCCTGCACGATCTCGAAGGCGGGCGCATCCTCATCGACGGGCAGGACGTCGCCGCCGTGACGCAGGACTCCCTGCGCCGGCAGATCGGCGTCGTCACGCAGGACACCTCCCTCCTGCACCGCTCGATTCGCGACAACATCGCCTACGGCCGCCTCGACGCCACGGACGCCGAGATCGAGCGCGCGGCCCGCCTTGCCCATGCGCACGCCTTCATCAAGACGCTCGAGGACCATAAGGGCCGGCGCGGCTACGACGCCCAGGTCGGCGAGCGCGGCGTCAAGCTGTCGGGCGGGCAGCGCCAGCGCGTCGCCATCGCGCGCGTCATCCTCAAGGACGCGCCCATCCTGGTTCTCGACGAAGCGACCTCGGCCCTCGACTCGGAGATCGAGGCCGCCATCCAGGACGCCCTGGAGACGCTCATGCGCGGCAAGACCGTCATCGCCATCGCCCATCGGCTCTCCACCATCGCCGCCCTCGACCGTCTCGTCGTGCTGGACGAGGGCCGCATCGTCGAGGAGGGCAGCCACGCCGAGCTGCTGCGCCGCGGCGGGCTCTATGCCCGCCTGTGGCAGCGCCAGTCGGGCGGCTTCCTCGGCGAGGCGAGGGAAGCGACGATGGCCTAGCCCTCCCTGCCTCTCCCGCTCGTTCTCGCTCTCCTCTCCCGCTCGCGGGAGAGGGTTGGGGTGAGGGCCAGCGCCGGCTCCGTTATGTCCCTCTCCCGGTCGGCTTCGCCGACCGGACCTCTCCCGTTGCACCGGAGAGGTGAGCGTTTCGCGGGAGAGCCGGGCGCGTCCGCGGGACAGGTGTGGACACACCCCGTCGCCCGTGCCAAAGAGCCGGCGCGCGGGCGACTCCCGGTCGCATTGCGCGCGTGGAGGGCGGCGTGCTTCGTCGCCAAGCGTCCCGCCTGGCGTCCGACCCGGATGCAAGTCCCCCGCGCGAACCCGCAAGAAGACGTTGGAGAGCCCTTTGGCGACATCCGCGACCGCTGCAACCACCGTGAACGAGAACGCCGCAGCGGAGCCCACCCGCCGCGATTTCCTCTACCTCGGCACGGGGATCGCCGGTGCCGTCGGCGTCGCTTTTACCGTCTGGCCTTTCATCAGCTCCATGGGTCCCGACGCCGAGACGGTCGCGGCGGGCGCGCCGGTGGAGCTCGACCTCGCGCCGATCGCCGAGGGGCAGATCGTCAAGCTGTTCTGGCGCGGCAAGCTGATCTTCGTCCGCCACCTGACCGAGAAGGAGATGGCGGACGCGCGCCAGACCGACGTCCGAAGCTTGCCCGACCCGCAGCCCTTCGACGCCCGCGTCAAGGAGGGTCACGCGAGCTGGCTCGTCGTCTACGGCAACTGCACCCATCTCGGCTGCGTGCCGCTCGGCAACCAGGGCGCCTTCAACGGCTGGTTCTGCCCGTGCCACGGCTCGGTCTTCGACACGGCCGGCCGCATCCGCCAGGGACCGGCGCCGATCAACCTGCCGCTGCCGCCCTACACCTTCGTGTCCGATACCCGCATCCGCATCGGCGAGGGCGCGACCGCTTAAGACGAGCACAGCACCTACCAGTCAGGCAACACCATGCACGACCACGCAACCGTCTGGGTTCCGAAGAGCCGCTTCGGCAAATGGTTCGAGAGCCGGCTCCCTGTCGGCGGGCTGATCCATTCCTCGTTCGTGGCGTTCCCGGTGCCGCGCAACCTGAACTACTTCTGGACGACCGGCGGCATCGCCTTCACGTTCCTGATCCTGCAGATTGTGACCGGCATCGTCCTCGCCATGCATTACGTGCCGGCGGCCGACCAGGCTTTCGACTCGGTCGAGCACATCATGCGCAACGTCAATTACGGCTGGCTCCTGCGCTACATGCACGCCAACGGCGCCTCGATGTTCTTCGTCGCCGTCTACCTGCATATCTTCCGCAATCTCTACTACGGCTCCTACAAGGAGCCGCGCGAGATCCTCTACATCCTCGGCATCATCATCTTCCTCCTCATGATGGCGACCGCCTTCATGGGCTATGTGCTCCCCTGGGGGCAGATGAGCTTCTGGGGCGCCACCGTCATCACCAACCTGTTCTCGGCGATCCCCCTCGTCGGCGACACCATCGTCAGCTTCCTGTGGGGCGGCTATTCGGTCGGCGACCCGACCCTGAACCGCTTCTTCTCGCTGCACTACCT
>DASQLE010000145.1:0-4751 GCA_035630175.1 Beijerinckiaceae bacterium | reverse complement strand
AGACCCCGGCGCCGGGCGAGGACGCGGTCACGCTCTGTGCGCTTCTCGACGGGCCGAGCCTGACGGGCGCCTTTCGTTTCGTCATGCGGCGCGGCGCGGCGGTCACCATGGACGTGGAGAAGGCGCTTTATCTGCGCCGTGACGTCGCCCGCCTCGGCGTCGCGCCCCTGACCTCGATGTTCTGGTTCTCCGAAACCGTGAAGCAGACGGCGATCGACTGGCGGCCCGAAATTCACGATTCCGATGGGCTCGCCCTGTGGACCGGGACGGGCGAGCGCATCTGGCGGCCTCTCAACAACCCGCCCCGCACCACCGCCTCCGCTTTCGCGGACGTACGGCCGCGCGGCTTCGGGTTGATGCAGCGTGACCGCGCCTTCGACCATTACCAGGACGGCGTCTATTACGACCGCAGGCCGTCCCTGTGGATCGAGCCTCTCGGGGATTGGGGCCGCGGGGCGGTGCAGCTCGTCGAGATCCCGACCGACGACGAGATACACGACAACATTGTCGCCTTCTGGGTGCCGGCCGAGCCGGCCCGCGCCGGCGCCGCGCCCACCTTCCGTTACCGCATGCATTGGGTCGCCGACGAGCCGTACCCGTCTGCGCTGGCGCGCTGCGTCGCCACCCGCCTCGGCAACGGCGGCCAGCCCGGCCTGCAACGCCCGAAGGGCGTGCGCAAGTTCCTCGTCGAGTTTCAGGGCGAGCCGCTGACGCGCCTCGCCAAGGGCACCCTCCCCGAGCCGGTTCTCTGGGCCTCGCGCGGCGAGTTCTCGTATGTCCGCACGGAAGCCGTGCCCAACGACGTGCCGGGCCACTGGCGCGCCGAGTTCGACCTCACCGTCAGCGGCGCCGAGCCCGTCGAGATGCGCTGCTACCTGCGCAGCGGCGAGCGGGTCCTCAGCGAGACCTGGCTCTACCAATTCCACCCGCCCTTCTGAGGGGACTCCCTCCTCCTGAGGTGCGAGCCGGAGGCGAGCCTCGAAGGATGCAAGAAGGCGCTGAGTGGGCGTCCTGCGTACTTCGAGGCTCACCCTTCGGGCTCGCACCTCAGCATGAAGAGGGACGGAGTGTTCGAATTCGGACTCGCTGAAATGCCTGCACCCTGAAGCTCGCGTTTCCAGGGTGGGGCTGGCGCTTCTCCTATAAATGTAATATTAGAACATTACATGTCCGATCGGCACGACCATGCCCACGTCCGCCACGCCTTGGCCGCGACGCCGACCCTGTCGCTACTGGGCCTGTCCGCCTGGCAGCGGCTGGCGGGAGCGGGGCTGGTGCTTGCGGCTCTTTGGTTGATCGTGATGGTGACGATCGGCTGGCTGTGAGGTGCCGGTGACCGCGACGGCGATCCGCTTTGACGATGTGACGCTCGGCTACGGGCGGCATCCGGCCGTGCATCACCTGCAAGGCGAGATCGCCGGCGGCAGCCTCACGGCCGTGGTCGGCCCCAACGGCGCCGGCAAGTCGACGCTCCTCAAGGGCATCGCCGGCGCGCTCCGCCCCCTCGACGGCCGGATCGATCTTGCGGACGCGGGGCGCGCGCGCATTGCTTATCTGCCGCAGGCCGCCGAGATCGACCGCTCGTTCCCGCTCCCCGTCTACGACCTCGTGGCCATGGGCCTGTGGTCCCGCACCGGGCTCCTCGGGGGCATCGGCCGCGCTGGCCGCGCCCGGATCGAAGAGGGGCTCGCCGCCGTCGGCCTGACCGGCTTCGAGCGGCGGCCGATCGGAACGCTGTCCGGCGGCCAGATGCAGCGCGCCTTGTTCGCCCGACTCCTCTTGCAAGACGCCGCCGTGATCCTGCTCGACGAGCCGTTCACGGCGATCGACGCCAACACGACGGCCGATCTCCTCGATCTCGTCCGCCGCTGGCACGCGGAGGAACGCACCGTGGTCGCCGTCCTGCACGATCTCGAGGTGGTCAAGCGCATCTTCCCCGAGACGCTTCTGATCGCGCGCGCGCCGGTCGCTTGGGGCGAAACGGGCGAGGTTCTGAGCCCGGCCAATCTCCTCAAGGCGCGCCGCATGGTCGAAGCCTTCGATCCGCATGCGCATGTGTGCGCGGCGTGATGGCGTGAGTATGCAGCATCATCCTCGGCCGGAGCGAAGCGGAGAGCCGGGGATCTCAGAACGAGTACGGCGCCGCTTTCTCCCTGAGGTCCTCCGGTCGTCGCTTCGTGCCGCCCGCGGATGACGACTGAATGATCTACGACCTTTTCGTCGCCCCGTTCGCCGAGTTCGCGTTCATGCGCCGGGCGCTGGTGGGCGCGGCCGCGATCGCGCTCGGCGGCGGGCCGATGGGCGTGTTCCTGATGTTGCGGCGCATGAGCCTAGCCGGCGACGCCATGGCGCATGGTATCCTGCCGGGCGCAGCGGTCGGCTTCCTCGTCGCCGGCCTGTCCTTGCCGGCCATGACGCTCGGCGGGCTGGTGGCCGGAATGGTCGTCGCGGTGCTGGCCGGGCTCGTGACCCGCGTCACGGCTCTCAAGGAAGACGCCTCGCTGGCGGCCTTCTACCTGTTGTCGCTCGCGCTCGGCGTCACGATCGTCTCGCTCAAGGGATCGAGCGTCGACCTTCTGCACGTCCTGTTCGGCACGGTGCTGGCCCTCGACGACGCGGCGCTGGTCCTGTTGGCCGCGATCGCCAGCATCACCCTCGTCGTTCTGGCGATTCTCTACCGGCCGCTGGTGCTCGAATGCGTCGATCCGACCTTTCTCCGCTCGGTCAGCCGCTCCGGAACGCCGGCGCATCTCGCCTTCCTGGGGCTGGTCGTTCTCAATCTCGTCGGCGGCTTCCAAGCGCTCGGCACGCTGCTCGCGGTCGGCCTGATGATGCTGCCGGCCGCCGCGTCGCGCTTCTGGAGCGCCGACATCACCGTCATGATGCTGATCGCCACCGGCATCGGCCTCGCGTCATCGCTCGCCGGGCTCCTCATCTCCTACCACGCCGAGCTGCCCGCCGGCCCGGCCATTATCCTGGCCGCGGGAGCGGCTTATCTCGCCTCGCTGGCGCTAGGCCGGGAGGGCGGACTCGTGTGGCTGCTGGCGCCACGCCGGCATCTCGAGGCGTGAGCGCGACGGAGCCGTCTGCATGCGCCTTAGGATGATCGCGCTCGTGCTCGCCGCCGCGGCCGTGACACACGCCCCTGCCGTGGCCCAAACGGCGACCCAAGCGAAGATGAACGTGGTCGCCACCTTCTCCATCCTCGGCGACTTCGTGCGCCAGGTGGGAGGCGAGCGCATCGCGCTCGTCACGTTGGTCGGGCCGGACGGCGACGCGCATGTCTATTCGCCGACCCCGACCGACGCGCGCCGCGTCGCCGAGGCCAAGATGGTCTTCACCAACGGGCTCGGATTCGAGGGTTGGATGAGCCGCCTCGTCAAATCCTCCGGCAGCAAGGCCGTGACCGTCGAGGCCGCCAAAGGCATCGCGACCATCAGGACGGGGGAACGCGACCGGCATGCGCATGGTCACGGCAGCGTCGACCCGCATGGTTGGCAGAGCGTCGCCAACGCGAAGCTTTACGTCGCCCACATCCGCGACGCCCTCGTCAAGGCCGATCCGACCGGACGGGAGGTTTACGAGCGCAACGCGACCGACTATCTCGCGCGGCTCGAGAGGCTTGAGGATGAGGTCAAGGCCACTGTCGCGCGCATCCCCGCAGAGCGCCGCAAGGTCATCATGAGCCACGAGGCCTTCGCCTATTTCGAGCGCGATCACGGGCTCGATTTCATCGCCCCGCAGGGAGTCTCGACGGAGGCGGAAGCCTCGGCAAAGGACGTGGCGCGCATCATCGCGCAGATCCGGCGCGAGAAGATCCCGGCGGTGTTCCTGGAGAACGTCTCAGACCCGCGCCTGATCGAGCGCATCGCGGAGGAGACCGGCACCCGGATCGGCGGCCGCCTTTATTCCGACGCCTTGTCCGGCGAGGGCGGCCCGGCGGCCACTTACATCGACATGATGCGACACAATATAAGGGCCTTCAGCGAAGCGCTGTCCTTGTAGGGCGAATAGGGAATAGGGAATGGCGAATAGAAGCGCCTGCAGCTCCTAACCATTCAGTATTGGCCACTTGCCATTCGCCGGAGTTCTCGATGTCAGACAAGATCCCCGTCACCGTGCTCACCGGCTATCTCGGCGCCGGCAAGACGACGCTCCTGAACCGCATCCTCACCGAGCAGCACGGCAAGCGCTACGCCGTGATCGTCAACGAGTTCGGCGAGATCGGCATCGATAACGACCTCGTCGTCGGGGCCGACGAGGAAGTGTTCGAGATGAACAACGGCTGCGTCTGCTGCACGGTACGCGGCGACCTCATCCGCATCATGGACGGGCTGATGAAGCGCAAAGGTCGCTTCGACGCCATCATTGTCGAAACGACCGGCCTCGCCGATCCGGCTCCCGTGGCGCAGACCTTCTTCGTCGACCAGGACGTTTCGGACGCGGCCAAGCTCGACGCCATCGTCACCGTGGCCGATGCCAAGTGGCTGTCCGAACGGCTCAAGGACGCTCCCGAGGCCAAGAACCAGATCGCCTTCGCGGACGTGATCCTCGTCAACAAGACCGACCTCGTCAGCGATGCGGAGCTGAACGAGGTCGAGGCGCGCATACGCGCCATCAACCCCTACGCCAAGGTGCATCGCACGCAGAAATGCGCGGTGCCGCTGAACGAGGTGCTCGGCCGGGGCGCCTTCGATCTCGACCGCATCATCGCGCTCGAGCCCGACTTCCTCGAGGAGGGGCACCACCAT
>DASQLE010000144.1:0-3294 GCA_035630175.1 Beijerinckiaceae bacterium | reverse complement strand
GGCGGCGCATCGAAAGCGTGCAGGGGCGCGCCTTCAATCTCGGCGGCGGCCCGGGCAATGCCGTGAGCTTGCGTCAGCTGTTGCGCAGCATCGAGGATCTGCTCGGGCGTCCGGTCGAGATCGCCTTCGCCGACTGGCGGGTTGGCGACCAGCGCTATTACGTCTCCAACATGCGCCGGGCCGCGCACGAGCTCGGCCTGCGGCCGCCCGTCCCGTGGCGCACCGGCGTCGCCGCTCTCGCCCGCTGGCTGACGGACGAACGCGGCCTGAGGGTCGCGGCGGCGCCGCGGGTCCGTGCCGCGGGGGCCTTGTCGTGACAGGCGACCTGGTCCCGGCCGCTTCGGACGCGGGAGCTTGGTGTTGACCTCCGTGAACCCGGATCGGAAACAGCAGATCTTCATGACGGCCGATGCGGTCGGCGGGGTTTGGCAATACGCCCTCGACCTTGCCCGCGGCCTCCACCCGCACGGCGTCGAGACGACGCTCGCGGTGCTCGGCCCGCGGCCTGACGCCAGCCGGCTCGACGAGGCCGGCGCCGTCGAGGGTCTCACGCTGCTGCCGCTCGACCTGCCGCTCGATTGGACCGCGGCGACGGCCGACGAGGTCTTACGCGCCAGCTCCGCCCTCGCCGCCCTTGCCGACGAGGCCGGCGCCGATCTCGTGCATCTGAACAGCGCCGCGCTCGGCGCCGGGGCCGGCTTTCGCGCCCCGGTCGTGATCGGCTGCCATTCCTGCGTCGCGACGTGGTGGGAGGCCGTGCGATCCGGGCCCGTCCCGGACGATTTCCTGTGGCGCGCCAAGCTCGTCCTGCAGGGCTATCGGGCTGCCGCCGCTCTGATCGCCCCGACGGCCGCTTTCGCCGACGTGACCTGCCGGACCTACGGGCTCGGCGAGGCTCCCGACGTCGTCCATAACGGCCGCTCGAGGATCGCTCCGCGCCGCGACCGGCCGGCTTTCTCGGCGTCCTTCGCCTTCACGGCCGGACGGCTCTGGGACGAGGGCAAGAACCTCGCCGTCATCGACCGGGCGGCCGCACGCCTCCCAATCCCGATTGTCGCGGCCGGGCCGACCGAGGGGCCGAACGGCGCCCGTATCGACTTGCGGCACGCGAAGCCGCTCGGCCCGCTGAGCGGCGCCGAGATCGCGCGCTGGCTTCGCGCCTGCCCGATCTTCCTGTCCTCGGCCCTCTACGAGCCGTTCGGCCTCGCCGTGCTCGAAGCCGCGCAGGCCGGCTGTCCCCTCGTCCTGTCGGACATCCCGAGCTTCCGCGAGCTGTGGGACGGGGCCGCCCTGTTCGTCCCCGCCCAGGACGACCGCGCCTTCGCGCGCGCCGTCGAAGAAATCGTCAAGGATCCCGACCTGCGGGCCCGCATGGGGGCCGCGGCCATGAAGCGAGCGCTGCATTATTCCGTCGAAGCCATGGCCGCCGAAACGCTCGCAATCTACCGCCCGCTGCTCGTCGCAGCGGACGCACAGGCGAGGCCGCACGAGAAAGCCATCGCATGAGGCTCGTCTATTTCACCCATTCCCTAAGATCCTGCTGGAACCACGGCAACGCCCATTTCCTGCGCGGCGTGCTGCGCGAGCTGATCGCCAAGGGGCACGAGGTCGAGGCGTACGAGCCGAGCCATCCGTGGAGCGTCCAAAACCTCGTGGAGGATCACGGCGAGGCCGGCCTCGCGCCGTACCGCGAAGCCTATCCGGAGCTGCGCTCGCGCACCTACGAGGACTTTTTGGAGCTCGACCTGCCCTTGTCCAATGCCGACATGGTCATCGTCCACGAATGGAACGAGCCGTGGCTGGTGGCGGCTCTCGGACGCAAGCGCCGCCGCGGCGCCCGCTACACGCTCCTGTTCCATGACACCCATCATCGCGCCGTCAGCGATCCCGAGGCGATCCGGCGCTTCGACCTCGACGGCTACGACGGCGTCCTCGCCTTCGGCGAGACACTGGCCGAAATCTATCGGCGCTGGGGCTGGGGCCGGCGCGTCTTCGTGTGGCACGAGGCCGCCGACACGCGCCTCTTCCACCCGCCGAAGCGCGAGACGGAGCGGCAGGGCCTCGTCTGGATCGGCAATTGGGGCGACGACGAGCGAAGCGCCGAGCTCGAGACGTTTCTGTTGCGGCCGGCGCAGACGGTCGGCTTGCCCCTCGACATCTATGGCGTCCGCTATCCCGACAGCGCCCTGCAGGCGCTCGCGCGTCACGGCGCATCGTATCGCGGCTGGCTGCCGAACCCGAAAGCGCCGGAGGTGTTCGCGCGCCATCTCGCGACCGTCCACGTGCCGCGCCGCTTCTATGTCGATCACCTGCCCGGCATCCCGACGATCCGCGTGTTCGAGGCGCTAGCCTGCGGCATCCCGCTCGTTTCGGCGCCGTGGCGGGATGCGGAGAACCTGTTCCGGCCGGGGGACGACTATCTCGTCGCCAGCGATGGGCCGGCGATGGAGCGCGCTCTCCGCGCCCTGCGCGATGATTCGAGCCTCCGCCGCGGCCTCGCCGAGAGCGGGCTCGCGACGATCCGCGCGCGGCACACCTGCGCGCATCGCGCCGAGGAGCTTCTCGGCATCACCGCCGCGCTCGGCGCGTCCGCTCCGTTGGAGATGACCGCGTGAAGATCGCCTTCTACGGATCGAGCCTGCTGTCGTCCTATTGGAACGGCGCCGCCACCTATTACCGCGGCCTGCTGCGCGACCTCGCCGCGCGCGGCTACACGACCACGTTCTACGAGCCGGACGCGTTCGATCGCCAGAAGCATCGCGACATCGAGGCGCCGGATTGGGCCGAGGTGCTCGTCTACCCGGCGAGCGAGGACGCCGTCCGAAAAGCGATCGCCGAGGCCGGCCGGGCGGACGTGGTCGTCAAGGCGAGCGGCGTCGGCGTGTTCGACGACGTGCTTCTGGAGGGCGTTGTCGCGGCCTCTCGGCCCGATGCGATCTGCATTTTCTGGGACGTGGACGCGCCGGCGACGCTGGCCGAGCTGCGCGGCCACCGCGACCACCCGCTGCACCGCGTCTTTCCGTCCCTCGACCTCGTCTTCACCTATGGCGGCGGCCCGCCGGTGATCGAGGCCTACGAGAGTTTCGGCGCCCGGCGCTGCGTGCCCGTCTACAACGCCCTCGACGCGACGACCCATTTCCCGGTTCCGGCCGAGGAGCGCTTCAAGGCCGATCTTTCGTTCCTCGGCAACCGCCTCCCCGATCGCGAGGCGCGGGTCGAGCAATTCTTTCTCGAACCTGCGGCGCGGCTGCCGGAACGCCGTTTCCTGATCGGCGGCAACGGCTGGGACACGAA
>DASQLE010000143.1:0-2492 GCA_035630175.1 Beijerinckiaceae bacterium | reverse complement strand
CCGCTCGTCATCCAGCGGTTCGGCTCCTCGAACTTGTAGAACTGCGCGGCCCACATCTGGTGCTGGCCCACCTCGGTGGTGATGTAGGTGTCGCGGTCCTTGGTCAGCTCGTAGAGGCGCTGCACCGCGTATTGCGGCTTGATCACCTCGTCCGAGCTCCGGTAGGCGAGGCAGTTGCGCAACCGCCAGCGATCGAGCTTGCCCTGCCATTCCTTGAGCGCCGCCCTGTCGAGCTCCGGCGCGCGCTCCTTCCACAAGCGCACCATATCCTCGAGCACGTGCGCGACGTCTCCAAGGATGCCGATCTCGGCCTTGACGTTCTTGTTGATCGACGACGGGTCGATGTCGATGTGGATCTTCCGCGAGTAGGGCGAGAAGGCATCGAGGCGGCCGGTGATGCGGTCGTCGAAGCGCGCGCCGACGGCGATCATCACGTCGCATTCGTGCATGGCGAGGTTGGCTTCGTAGGTGCCGTGCATGCCGAGCATGCCGAGAAACCTCGGGTCCGATGCCGGATAAGCGCCGAGGCCCATCAGCGTCGAGGTCACCGGAAAGCCGGTGAGGCGCACGATCTCGCGCAGCAGCGCCACCGCGCGCGGGCCTGAATTGACGACGCCGCCGCCGGTGTAGAAGAGCGGGCGCCGCGCGCGGCTCATCAGCTCGATCGCGGCGGCGATCTTGCTCGGGTCGCCCTTGACCTTCGGCCGGTAGGTCTTGTGCTGGTTGTCGCGCGGCCGCTCGTAGAGCCCGGCCTTGAACTGGATGTCCTTCGGCAGGTCGACCACGACCGGGCCGGGCCGACCGTTGGCGGCCACGTAGAAGGCTTCGTGCAGGACGCGCGGCAGCTCCTCGATCGTTTTCACGAGGTAGTTGTGCTTGGTGCAGTGGCGCGTGATGCCGACCGTATCGCATTCCTGGAAAGCGTCGGAGCCGATCAGGTGGGTCGGCACCTGCCCGGTCAGGCAGACGAGCGGCACCGAATCCATCATGGCGTCGGTCAGGCCGGTGACGGCGTTGGTAGCGCCGGGGCCCGACGTGACGAGGACGACGCCGACCTTGCCGGACGAGCGCGCATAGCCTTCGGCCGCATGCACGGCGCCCTGCTCGTGCCGGACAAGGATGTGCTTGATCGTGTCCTGGTGGAAGAGCGCGTCATAGATCGGCAGCACGGCGCCGCCGGGATAGCCGAACACGTGCTCGACGCCCTGGTCCTTCAGGGCGCGGATCACCATCTCGGCCCCGGTCATCGTCTCGCTCATCGTCCTCCTCCTCTGTCCCTCCCCTTCAGGAGAGGGATGGGCAACAAAAAAGGGCCCCGAGGGACCCTGCCATGCGCCATCACCGGACCCGCGGGCTAATCCCGCTCCGTCGATGGCGCTCCCGTTACGATAAGATTGGCGCACATGCCCGTCGGCACCTTCTAAACCGGCGCGGACGCTAGCGGAGGGCGGAGCGCCGGTCAACACCGATCGCTTGCCCGCCGCCGTTTTTTACCCGACCTTGAGACATGATCTACGCCATCCAAGCCCTCTTCTTCGACGTGTTCGGCACCCTCGTCGATTGGCGCACCGGGGTCGCCCGCGACAGCGAGCGCATCCTTTCGCCCTTCGGCCACGCCCTCGACTGGCCCGCCTTCGCCGATGCCTGGCGCG
Source organism: Beijerinckiaceae bacterium (assembly GCA_035630175.1). Classification (GTDB taxonomy): domain Bacteria; phylum Pseudomonadota; class Alphaproteobacteria; order Rhizobiales; family Beijerinckiaceae; genus JAJKJG01. Next base: position 840 of record DASQLE010000143.1, on the reverse strand, counting down.
GCGAATACAAGCCGGCGATGGCGGAAGTCCAGCAGGGACGGGTGCCGTTCGCCAAGCTCGACGTCCTGCATCGCCGCAACCTCGAACGCATCCTGCCGCGCTTCGGCATCGAGCGCTTGCCCGAGCAGGCGATGCGGGAGTTGAACCTCGCTTGGCATCGCCTGCCCGCCTGGCCGGAGGTGCCGGACGCCCTGACCCGGCTCAAGCGCCGCTTCCGGCTCGCGCCGGTGTCGAACGGCAATATCGCGCTCATGGTCGATCTCGCGCGCTGCAACGGTTTTGCGTGGGACGCGATCCTCGGCGCCGAGATCGCCGGCGACTACAAGCCGAAGCCGCGCGTCTACCTCGCGGCCGCCGAGGCGCTCGATCTCCGCCCCGACGAATGCATGATGGTCGCCGCCCACAGCTACGACCTCGCCGCCGCGGCCGCCCTGGGGCTGAAGACCGGCCACATCGCCCGCCCTGACGAGAACGGGCCCGGCAAGGGCGAGCGCGCGCCAGGCGGCCCGGTCGATATTGCCGCTGCCAACCTCGCCGATTTGGCCGACAAGCTCAGCGCATGATGCGCCATGGGGAGCCGGGCCGCGGCAGCGACCGGGGTGGGGCAGCGCCATTGCAGAATACGGCGCTGCGCGCCGTGACCCCACCCTACCATCCCCTGAAGGGGAGGGATAAGGGCCGCGATGCCGCGTCGATCACGTCACGAATAGCACCCTCATCCGCCGGCCCGACGCACGTCCAGCCGGGCATCTGGTGGCGGAACCAGGTGAACTGGCGCTTGGCGTAGCGGCGCGTGTCGCCCTTACCGGCCGCGATCGCGTCTCCGAGCGCCATCTCCCC